>JAABTO010000167.1 GCA_011389835.1 Desulfotignum sp.
CCAGGTCTTCCATGTTGAAGATTTCCGGCACCAGGCCCATACCGTTATGGGAAAAAATCTTGTCATTGATGCCCCGGTTCACGGAGATCCCGGCACTTTCCTGGCCTCTGTGCTGAAGGGCATACAGTCCGAAATAGGTGATCTGAGCAGCTTCCGGGTGCTGGTACAGCCCGAATACCCCGCATTCGTCTCTGGGGCGTTCACTGGCAGAAAGATTCAGATGGTCAGACATTTTGTTTATGATACTCCTGGATAGGCTTGACGGACAGACGCTCTTTTTTCAATGCCTTAATGGCACTGGCAATGGCTTTTGCCCCGTCGGTGGTGGTGGCATAGGGGATTCTGTATTTGATGGCGGCCCGGCGGATTTCATACCCGTCCCGCTGGGTCTGGCTGGTGGCACCGGTGTTGAGAATCAGCTGGATCTCTTTGTTCTTGACTGCATCCACCACATGGGGCCGGCCGGCGGACACTTTTTTCACCGGTGTGGCCGGTACCTGGTGTTCTTCCAGGAATGCGGCCGTTCCCCTGGTGGCCATGATGGTGAATCCCATGTCATGAAAATCTTTTGCCACGGGCAGGGCCGCTTCCTTGTCCCGGTCCTGGACCGAGATGAACACGGCCCCCTGTTCCGGCAGTTTCTGGCCGGCGGCGATCTGGGATTTGGCCACGGCTGCCCCCAGATCCATATCGATCCCCATGACCTCGCCCGTGGATTTCATTTCCGGCCCCAGGACCGGGTCCACGTTTTCAAACCGGTCAAACGGCATCACCGCTTCCTTGACACAATAGTAGGGCGGTATGACCTGATCGGTAAATCCCAGTTCTTTGAGGGTTTTGCCCAGCATCACCTTGGTGGCCAGTTTGGCCAGGGGAACCCCGATGGCTTTGGACACGAACGGAATGGTCCGGGAGGCCCGGGGATTGACCTCGATGACATAGACCGTGTCGTTCATGATGCCGAACTGGATGTTCATCAATCCCTTGACCTGGAGTTCCTTTGCAATGGCTCTGGCCGCATCTGCCATCTCTTCGATGTGGTGTGGGGCAATGGAGTAAGGGGGCAGCACACAGGCAGAATCACCCGAGTGGATGCCGGCTTCCTCGATATGTTCCATCATGCCGCCGATGACGGTGGTCTCTCCGTCGGAAATCGCATCCACATCCAGCTCGAATGCTTCTTCCAGAAACTTGTCAATGAGCACGGGCTTGTCCGGGGATGCCTGGACCGCCAGCTCGAAAAACGCTTCCAGATCGCTTTCATCATACACAATTTTCATGGCCCGGCCCCCCAGGACAAAAGACGGGCGGACCATGACCGGATACCCGATCTCCCTGGCCACAGCCAGGGCTTCCTCATAGGAGTGGGCAATGCCGTTTTCCGGCTGAAGCAGTCCCAGCTTGTTCATCATGGCCTGGAACAGGTCCCGGTCCTCGGCCCGGTCAATGCTTTCCGGCGAGGTGCCGATAATGGGAACCCCGGCTTTCTGTAGCCCGGTAGCCAGGTTCAGCGGGGTCTGCCCACCAAACTGGACAATGACACCAAAGGGTTTTTCCTTTTCCACGATGTGCAGCACATCTTCGTGGGTCAATGGCTCGAAATACAGCTTGTCCGAGGTGTCATAATCTGTGGACACGGTTTCCGGGTTTGAGTTGACCATGATGGATTCCACGCCCTCCTCTCTCAAGGCAAAGGAGGCGTGCACACAGCAGTAGTCGAATTCGATGCCCTGGCCGATGCGGTTGGGACCGCCCCCCAGGATGATCACTTTTTTCCTGTCACTGACCCGGGCCTCGCATTCGGATTCATATGTGGAGTAGTAATAAGGCGTGGCAGCTCTGAATTCTGCGGCACAGGTGTCCACCAGTTTGTACACCGGCACCAGTCCCAGCATTTTTCTTTCCTGTTCCACCTGTTTTTCGGTCAGCTGGGTCAGATGGGCCAGCTGGCGGTCAGAAAATCCGTATTTCTTGGCTTTTTCCAGCAGGTCTCTGGGCAGGTTTTTGCCGGCCAGTATAATCTGGTTTTCCAGTTCCACGATCTGGCGCATCTGGTGCAGAAACCAGGGATCGATATGGGTCAGCTCATACAGCATGGTGATGGGCATGTTGTGCTTGAGCGCATACTTGATATAGAACAGCCGCTGGGAATTGGGGGTGGACAGCTTGTATTCCAGTTCGGTGCCGGCCAGTGAATCGGGCAGAAGATCCTTGCCGTCGGCCCCGAACCCGGCCCGGCCGATTTCCAGAGACCGCAGCCCCTTTTGAAACGCCTCCTTGAACGTCCGGCCGATGGCCATGGTTTCCCCGACGGATTTCATGGCTGTGGTGAGCACATCCTGGGCCTCGGGAAATTTTTCAAAGGTCCATCTGGGGATTTTCACCACGCAGTAGTCGATGGACGGCTCAAAACAGGCCATGGTCTCGCCGGTGATGTCATTGGGGATCTCATCCAGGGTATAGCCCACGGCCAGCTTGGCCGCAATCTTGGCAATGGGGAACCCCGTGGCCTTGGAGGCCAGGGCCGAGCTTCTGGACACCCTGGGGTTCATCTCCACCACGATGACATCCCCGTTTTCCGGGTTTACGGCAAACTGCACATTGGAGCCGCCGGTGTCTACGCCGATCTCCCGGATGATGGCGATGGACGCGTCCCGCAATACCTGGTATTCCTTGTCCGACAAGGTCTGGGCCGGTGCCACGGTGATGGAATCCCCGGTGTGCACCCCCATGGCATCCACATTCTCGATGGAGCAGATGATAACGACATTGTCGGCATTGTCCCGCATCACCTCCAGTTCGTATTCCTTCCACCCCAGCACGGATTCCTCCAGCTGGATCTGGCTGATGAGAGAGGCGTCCAGGCCGGATTTGGCCACCCGGTTCAGCTCTTCCGCATTATAGGCCACCCCGCCGCCGGTGCCGCCTAAAGTAAAGCTGGGACGGACGATCAGGGGAAACCCGATTTTTTTCGCCACCTCTTCCACTTCGGCAAAATTATGGGCAAACCCGCTCTTGGGAATGCGCAGGCCGATCTTGTTCATGGCGTTTCTGAACAGCTCTCTGTCTTCCGCCTTGTGGATCGCTTCGATGGACGCACCGATCAGTTCCACGTTGTATTCTTCAAATATCCCGGTTTTGGCGGCTTCAATGGCAGTGTTCAGCGCCGTCTGTCCCCCTAAGGTGGGGAGCACCGCATCCGGCCGTTCCGCTCGGATCACCTTGCACAGGGTGTCCGGGGTAACCGGTTCGATATAGATCCGGTCCGCGGTTTCCGGGTCGGTCATGATGGTGGCGGGGTTGGAGTTGATGAGGATCACCTCGAACCCTTCTTCCTTCAGGGCTTTGCAGGCCTGGGTCCCGGAGTAGTCAAATTCGCAGGCCTGGCTGATGATAATGGGGCCGGCCCCGATGATCAGGATTTTATGGATATCGTTACGCTTTGGCATGGGTCATCACTTTGGCAAACTGGTTGAAAAGATAGGCCGCGTCATGGGGGCCGGGGGAAGCTTCCGGGTGGTACTGCACGGCAAAGGCCTTGAGCGTGTCATCGCTGATCCCTTCCAGGGAGTCTTCGTTCAGGTTGATGTGGGACAGGACCGAGGATTTGTCTTTCAGGCTGTCCAGGTCCACGGCGAATCCATGGTTCTGGGAGGTGATCTCCACCTTGCCGGTGGCCATGTTTTTCACCGGCTGGTTGGCCCCCCGGTGACCGAATTTGATTTTATGGGTCTTTCCCCCCATGGCCAGTCCTAAAAGCTGCATGCCCAGACAGATGCCGAAAACCGGCACCGATCCCAGCAGCTGCCGGATGGTGTCCACTGCATAGGTCAACGGCTCCGGGTCACCCGGGCCGTTGGACAGAAAGATACCGTTGGGCTGGAGCGCCCTGATGACATCCGCAGATGTTTTTGCCGGTACGGTGAGCACCTCGCACCCGGCATTTTCCAGACACCGGATGATATTGTACTTGATGCCGAAATCCAGGGCCACCACCGAGTGTTTTTTTCCCCGGTGCCGCCAGACAAACGAATTGGAAAGGGTATTTGCAGGCACGTAATCGGGCTGGTTGTATTTCCAGAAATAGGGTTTTTTCGTGGTCACATACTGCACCAGGTCGCTGCCGACCATGGACGCCACCTGCCGGGCCTTTGCCACTAAAGATTCCGGATTCAGATCCGAGGTGGAGATCACAGCCCGCATGGCCCCGGCTTTGCGTATATGACGGGTCAGGGCCCGGGTGTCCAGGTCCTCCACGCCTAAAACATGGCTTTTGATCAAATAATCCGCAAGGGTCCCCCGGGATCTGAAATTGGAGGGAAAATCCTGATATTCCTTGACGATGAAGGCTGCCACCTGGACCCGGCTGGATTCCACATCTTCCGGACTGACCCCGTAATTGCCGATGAGCGGATAGGTCATGGTCACCATCTGGCCGTAATAAGACGGATCGGTGAGAATCTCCTGGTATCCGGTCATGCTGGTGTTGAACACCGCTTCCCCGGATGTTTCCCCGGGTCCTGTGAAACTTCTGCAGGCAAAGGTCCTGCCGTCTTCCAGGGCGAGTAATGCTTTCATTTTTTGTATACCTGTTTATTACCTGATGTTGTCATCCCGGATCCGAAAGCCTGTCCGGATCATGTTTCATGCTCAAGCGCTTCTTGTTGAAGCTCACATAAATATCATAAAACACAGCAATTTAGCAAGGCAGTATTGACGAGTGTCAAGATATCGGCAGGAAAAAAAGGGGCGTCGCTGATTTCAGCTTCCATCTGGCCTTTGGTTTATTGTTTCATTATGTAATCTCAAGACATTTGGAAGTTGAAATTAAACCCGTGTGGCATTCTTTGTCAAAGGCAAGTCACTCACGTTCAAACGATATGGACCGGCCTGTCAGACATCGGCCCGCCTGCCCCAGTGCCCCTTTTTTGACCCAGTCCCATTTTTCCTGAAACAGCCGGTCGCTCAGATAACTGCTGCCTGCCTGGGTGCGGCGCTGAACATATTTTTCAAGATGACCCGGGCCGCCACTGTACATGGCATAGAGCATTCCGGCCAGAAAATCATCATCCCAATCCCGGTCCGGCTGCCGGCTCATCCACGGCACGGCATACCGGTTGAAATACAGCTCGAGAATCTCACACCCGGTCATGGCATTATAGGCAATATCCCATCGAAGTTTTTGCTGGTCGTATATACCGCGCCATACCCGCTCATTGATCTGCATGATACCGACGGAGGTCTGGTTGTATGACCGCAGATAAGTGATATCCTCATTTTTTACAACAAACTGACGGAAGCAGCTTTCCTGCCAGGCAGTAGTCAGCACCATCCGCCGGTACATGACATGACGGGCTTTGGGGATCTGGGTTTCTTTCAGCCGTTTTTCCGTCTGCGATGCAACAAGGGATGTGGTTTTTTCAAGAAACCGGGCCACAGATCCGTCTTGGAGAGTCCATTCCCGGATGCTGTCCAGGTCATTTGCCGGGGTATCGGCCCAGGCTTTTGAAGCAGTGCCCACCCGGCGCAACAGATACCGTGCCTGTTTCAGATGGCTGCCCAGGCCGGCTTCCCGGTCGAAAGTTTTTCCAATTCCCAGGGTTTTTATCAGTGCGGGTGAGAGGTTCGGATCATAAGTCAACGGTAGTGTTCTGCCTTCTGCCAGAAGCATTGCCAGCTGGTGCAGTCCCTGCCGGCTGATATCCAGGCCCAGGAGCGGGCCGAGCCTGTCCAGGGCTATCAGGGTGTCGGCGGCTGAAAAAAAAGCCAGATACCCCAGAATGGATGCGGTTTTTGCATCTTTGAGGTATTTACGAAACACAGGGGACATCCTCTCCCAGCTCAGAATGAACTGGTTTCTGACAAAATCTTCTCTATCGGGATCAGGGTTGTCCAATTCCCGGGAAAAGGCATACCGAAGCCGCAAGAGCAGATCCAGCAGGATGTCCTGCTCGTCATCGTCGAGGGTGCGGGGCGCCAGGACAGTGATCATCTGAACCATAAAGGCGTCCCAGGTTTCCCAGGCGTCAATAAAGGCGCGTTTTTGTTTTCGGGAGAAAACCGGCGGTGGGGATGGCACGGCTTCTGTATAAATGGTTTCAGGAATATCCATCCGCTGTATAAACGACAGGTGGTTTTTTCGGATTTCAATGGGGCCCGGGCGCAGGCTTTGTATCACTGCAAACACTTCTTCGGGTTTGTCTTTTGGCAAGACAGCCTTCAGGAAAATGCCAAGTTCTTTTTGCGGAACGCCCAGATCAATGATAATGGGCGCCAGAAGTCCCGGCAGACGTCCCTGGATCCGCCGCCATATGAAATCCGCCAGTCTGGCCGGCTGGCGGTTCCGGGTTTCCAGATGGGAAGACGCCGTGGTAAACCGTAACTGCCAGGTTTCCGGGTCCAGAACCGGCTGCTGCCGGGCCGTCAGATAGCCGTCAAAAGAGACAGGGAACAGGCAGCGGCGCCCTATGGAAAATCCGTATCGGACATGAACGCGCAGATCTATGAAAAGGGATCCGTCCGCTTCACGGAAACGGGGGTCAGACACCATGACGATCTGGCACCCGTCCTTTTTTCCCAGCAGGATGGCCTGTTTTTCCTGTCCGGTAAACACAGCGTCGGCAGCCAGAGCATCCATCAGGTCATAATCCAGAGTTATGGGCACATCAATCGTTTGAATATTGGCATAACCGATCATCGGCCAAACCATTATCAGAAAAACAAGTATACCGGCCATCCGGGGAATATTGACAGATGGTTTGATGTTAAACATGCCCTGCAAATTGATTCTCCAAAGCGGCCGGATTAGATTCATCCAGGTGTTCATAGGGTTCGTTTGGTTCCTTGATGGTGGCATGTAAATTTTACGGTATCATATCGTGATCAGACAAGAAAAAAAATGATAATTCATCAGACAGCGCATTTTCAGTTTCTGACTGACGTATTCTTTCCCCGGGCTTGATAAATTTTTCCCCGGATATTATGTATGGTTGAGTTAAACCACGGTTCAAAAAAGGATAACCCATAACTTTTTGGCGGTGCCATGGATAACAAACCTGATGCCCGGATGATCGACACCGTATTCCCAGGTCTCTCTCCTTCCTTGAAATCCCTTTTGATGACCCGTCTGGACCGGTTTTATGACCGTCTTGAAAAAGACGGGCAAAATCAGAATTTCGGTCGTGTCCATCCCGAAGAACTGGTCCGGACGTTTCTGTTCAGTGACTTTGTTGCGGACAGTCTGGCAAAACAACCAAACCTGCTGCAAGACCTGGCGGAATCCGGGGACCTGGAAAAACTGAGAAATCCGGGATGGTATCAGCACCAGGCAGAACAAAAGACCGCAGGTGCGGACAAAGATCAGGCAAAGGCAGTGCTCAAGGCGTTCAAGTGCCGGGAAATCATCCGCATCGCCTGGCGGGATTTGACCGGAAAAGCCGGTCTGACCGACACCCTGTCCGATCTCTCGGAACTGGCCATTGCCTGTGTCAGCCAGGCAA
>JAABTO010000168.1 GCA_011389835.1 Desulfotignum sp.
TTCATGCTTTACAGAAAAATGCCAAAGGTTGAAGAAGCATTATCCATTCTGGGATTCGGGTGTATGCGCCTGCCGGTGCAGGATAACGGCAGCATCGACCGGCCCCGGGCCATAGGCCAGATCCGGCATGCCATTGACAACGGGGTCAATTATCTGGATACGGCCTGGCCTTATCACGGCGGCGACAGCGAACGACTGGTGGGAGAGGCACTGCAGGACGGATACCGGGAAAAGGCGTTCGCCGCTACCAAGCTGCCTTCCTGGATGGTGAAAAACCGGGCCCACATGGATGAATTCCTGGCGCAGCAATGCCGGAAACTGAACACCGACCCCATCGATTTTTACCTGATCCACAACCTGGCCGGTCCCATGTGGGAACGCCTCAAAGGCATGGATGTCCTGGATTTTATCGACCAGGCCAGACAAAGCGGCCGGATCCGTTATGCCGGGTTTTCGTTCCACGGGCGAGTGGATGATTTCAAGACCATTGTGGATGATTATGACTGGGACTTCTGCCAGATCCAGTATAATTATCTGGATGAATATCACCAGGCCGGCACCGAAGGGCTAAAGTACGCTGCCGGCAAAGGCCTGGGTGTGATCGTGATGGAGCCGCTGCGGGGCGGCAATCTGGGAGTTCCTCACCCACCGCCGGAAGTGGCCCGGATCTGGGAAAGTGCCAACGAATGCCGCACCCCGGTGGAATGGGCCCTGCGATGGGTCTGGGACCATCCGGAAGTCACGATAGTGCTGTCCGGTATGAATGAGGAAGCCCATGTGGCAGAAAATCTGAAGATTGCGTCCTCCGCCTTTCCCAAATCCCTGACCCCTCAGGAAAAGAACCTCGTGACACAGGCGGCCGATACCTACCGCCGGCTGATGGCGGTGAACTGCACGGGATGCGAATACTGCAAACCCTGCCCGGAAGGGGTGAACATTTCCGGGGCCTTTGAGATCCTGAACAAGCTGCACCTGTTTAAAAACGAACCTGAGGCCCGGTTCATGTATGCCATCCGGTGCGGGGACATCTTCAGCGGCGGGCAGATGGGATATGCCTCCCAGTGCATTCAGTGCGGGGAATGCCTGGACAAATGCCCCCAGGGGATCGCCATTCCGGACATGCTCGAACAGGTGGTGGCGGACCTGGAAGATGACAAGACCCTGGAACGCCTGGCCATGGGCAAAAAAATGCTGAACATGTAATGGCGGACCGAAAATCAACTCAACAGGACCGTACCACCCGGCTGGGACGAACCGCTGACCGTCCCTACTGGATCTGGATGACGTCCATTTTCATCCGGGCCTTCCACCAGGTGGGGGCGGCCGTGTTTCTGGCCGTGTTTCTGCTGCCCGGGCAGCCGGATCTGCCACTGTTTTACCTGGTTCTCGCCGGTGTCACGGGTATGCTGCTCATGACCACGGAAATGCTGCACCACCGGCAGCTGCTGCGGGAACCGGCCGGCCTGACCACCCTGGTGAAGCTGATGCTCATGGGCATGGCGGTTCACGGCTGGCTTCCGGCAGCCCCGGCCATGCTGGCCGCCTTTGTGCTGGCCGCGTTTTTTGCCCACGCCCCCAAACACATCCGGCACCGACGGTTGTTTTGATAAGCATTGAAACCGGCAGGGAAAAAAGGTATGATCCGCGAAAAAACAATACAAAGAGGTTCACATGTTAACCGTTTATGCGGCTGCCTGGTGTCCGCACTGCACGCAAACCATTAAATTTTTAAAAAAACACGGCATTGCATTCACCTATATTGAGATTGAAGACCAGCCCGAAGCGGTCATCGAAAAAATCATCCAGGTCAACGGCGGAGATGACTGGGTGGTGCCCACCCTGGAATATAACGGAAAATGGCGGGAGGGGCGGTTGTTTAATGAAATGACCCTGCTCTCCGATCTGAAGGCCCTGGGCGTACCGGTCTGATCCGGTGGACACTGTCAGGGCCGTTACATCACACCGACAGTTTTTCCCACTTCAGCAGATGGGCCACCACCAGGCCGGCAATGAATCCGGCCGCCAGGTTGGATGCCAAAGTGATCCCCAGAATCAGGGTGGCAGTGAAATACTCCTTGCGGGTGTTGAGATCCATCACGGTCAAGGCCAGCTGGGACCCGGCAAACACCAGCAGCACGCCCAGAATGGACATGGGCAAAAGATGCAGCACATCGATGATATGGCGGCCTAAAAGCACAGCCATGAAGGCAAACACCACACCAATAATCAGATTGGACCCGGCAGTTCTGGCCCCGAACCGGTAATGGGCGGCCAGCCCCCCGGCCCCATGGCACATGGGCATGCCCCCCACAAAAAAACTGAAAATATTGGCCAGGGCCATACTCACACACGCTTTCCGGTTGGTGACCTTTGCCGATTGTTCCTTGAAATATTCCTTTGACAGATCCGTGTAGGCCAGAACCGCATTGCCCAGGGTCATGGGCAGCTGGGGCAGCACCAGGGCAAACAGGGCGAATGTGAAATCCACTTTTCCGGGAAACCCGGCCGGCAGCCATTCCGGCAGATACAGACCCATATCTTTGACCCCCATATCCAGACGGGCTCCCAGAATCAGGCCGGCAATCACACCGCCCGCCACCACCACCAGACCGGCTGGAAACCGCCGGCTGTCCAGAAGCAGCAGCGTGATCAAGGCACCGATACCGCCGATGATCAGACTGATGGGTACCGGCCCCAGGGCCTGAAAGGCCAGATAAGGTTCCACGGCATTTTCCATGATCTGAAACGTGGAAGTGCCGACCATGAATTTGATCCCTCCGGACATGAGCAGGACGCCTGTGGACAGCTGAACACCCCGGATCACCGCTTTAGGCGTGAATTTTCCAATCAGGTCGATGGCACCGGTAAGCCCCACGATCAACAGAAAAACCCCCATGAGCAGGCAGGATGCCAGGATCTGCTCCGGCGCCATGGCCGTGGCAATGGCATAGGCCCCGATCACCTTCATGGGCTGCACCGGCACGGTCAGGCCGAAGTACAGGCCGGAGATGATGTAATACATACCGATGCTGAAAAACACGCCCGTGGGACTCAGTCCGTTGAGGAGCACCATGGCGATGGCAATGGGCAGCAGGGTGCCCAGGTCTCCCAGTGACCCGGCCACTTCCATCCGGTTGAATACGATTTTTTGATTCATTGGCCCTGTCCTTGTTTTAAACCATGAAAAAACCAGTTTTTTGTATCATACCTCTTCCATTGGATAAAGTGATTTCAACTTCTTTCTTGACACCCGACCGGACAACGTATTATCACCCCTGACATGGGAAACACACAGGAAAAACTGCGGATCAAACTCTGGATCGAGTGTGACACCGGGGATTCCATTTTCGGAGAAGGGCAGATGCGCATCCTGGAAACCATTCAGGAACAGGGATCCATCAATGCGGCGGCAAAAACCCTGAAAATGGGGTACCGGTCCATGTGGGGCCGGTTGCGGAAAATGGAAAAAAGGCTGGACAAACCGCTGCTGGAACGCCACAAAGGCGGGGCCGAAGGGGGGCATTCCGACCTGACGCCCGAGGCCGTGGAGATGATTGAGAAATTCAAGCGCCTGCGGCAGGAGATCACCGAAGCATCGGAAAACATTTTCAAACAGATTTATTATTAGTTCATCGCCATCCAGTCTAACGCGGTGAATAAGACGTCGTCAAAAAAAAACGACCTGAACTGTCAGATCATTCAGGCTGAAATGACCCGGTTTTGAGAAGGAACACCCCATGATCCCATCGAATCCATCGACAACTGAAGCAGATGCCAGGGCCTTTGAAATATTCAATCTCCAGACCCAAGCCTGCCTGGAACAGCCGATCATTCCGCTGAAAAAACGGCTGGAACTTCTCCACACCATTGAAACGGTTCTGAAGGAAAACGATCAGGCCATCTGCGAGGCCATCCACGCGGATTTCGGCAACCGGTCCTTTCATGAGACCCAGATCCTGGAAATCACACCCTGTCTCATGGGGCTGCGGTATACCCGCAGAAAACTCAAGAAGTGGATCAAGCCTCAGCGCCGTCACGTTTCCATGATTTTTCCGGGTGCCAGGAACCGGGTCATTCCCCAGGCCAAGGGGGTCGTGGGCATCATCACCCCCTGGAACTACCCGCTGTTTCTGGCGGTCAGCCCCATGACCAGCGCCCTGGCCGCCGGCAACCGGGTCATGGTGAAACAGGCGGCCCAGTCTCAACACCTGTGCCGGGTTTTCCGGGACCTGTTTTCCGCAAAAATCGGTCCGGAGTATGTCGGTTTTCTGCCCGGGGTGTCTGCCGCCGCTTTTTCCGGGCTGCCTTTCAATCACCTGGTGTTCACCGGATCTCCCCGGACCGGGAAAACCGTGATGCAGACTGCGGCCCAAAATCTGGTCCCGGTCACCCTGGAGCTGGGGGGCAAATCCCCGGTGATCCTGGCCGATGATTTCGACCTGACCACCGCAGTGAAACGGATCCTGTTCGCCAAGCTCATGAACGCCGGGCAGACCTGCATAGCGCCCGATTACATCTTTGTCCCGGAAAACCGCATCGATTCGTTCATTCAAACAGCGAAAACAGTAGTCCGGCAGCTTTATCCGGACATTGCCTCCCCCGACTACACCGCCATCATCGATCAACAGTCGGTTGAACGGCTTATGGACACGCTGACAGACGTCCGGGAAAAAGACGGCCGGGTGATCCCTCTGCTGGACGGACCGGATACCATTTTAGAACACAAAAAAATATCCCCTGTGATCGTGACAGACACCACCCCGGCCATGCGGATCATGCAGGAGGAAATCTTCGGCCCGATCCTGCCGGTGCTTCCCTATACGTCCATCAAACCGGTGATCGATTATATCAATGACCGGCCCCGGCCCCTGGCCCTGTATATTTTCACCCGTGACCGGAGTCTGTCAGATACCGTGATCGCCCATACCCGGTCCGGCGGGGTGACTGTCAATGACTGCGCCCTGCAAGCAATCCAGCACGATCTGCCGTTCGGCGGCATCGGCAACAGCGGTATGGGTCATTACCACGGGATGGAGGGATTCATGGAATTTTCCAAGCTGCGGCCGGTGTTTCACCAGGCCCCGTTCTCATCCACCGCTGCCCTGACCCCGCCTTATGGCACTTTTACAACCAAAATCTACCAGGCCATTAAAAGATTCCCGTGGCTGTCCTGATTCAAAGGAATCGAACTTCTGCGCGACATCTCTTCTGGTTCAACAGTTTCAAAAAAACGATGGTCCCGCTTGTCACCAGCTGAAATATGGCAAAAACCATGATGGCATAATCCTGTTCAATCACTGAGTACAATCCCCACACAAACCCGTCCGACATGGACAATACCCATGTTCCAAGGGACAGATCCGACAGGTTTTCTTCCCTGGCCGCCACATATATCTGAGGAATGTTGGACACCAGGATGCTGACGGGCAGTATCATCCCAAGTCCAGCTTCCTTTCCGGCAAAAAATGCAACAAGCAGCGCAAAAAACCAGACCGGAGCAATTCGAAGTTCTTTGATCCTGCGCCCGAATTTTAGGGCATACAGCGTGATCACAAAAAAAACCGCTGCAGATGCGCCCGTGGCAAGCGTCACATAGGGCTGTTGCGTTAAAAAACCATAAATTGCCCAGCCGGCACTGACGATGGCACTGGTCAATGCCGTATCAATGGAGACCCCCAGGGCCTTTCTTGAACGCAAAATCCGGAACAGTTGCGGCAGGGCACGGACAAGCCCGATGACGGTTCCGGTCAGACCCAGAAAGACGGTGATATTCATTATCATGCCCTTTATTCAAAACAGGTTGAATGCAAAGATACCTTTTTCAAATCGCTTTATCGAATCAATAATATTTTATATTTTATCCCTGTAAAAAGAGTTAATGCATTTTTATGTATACGTCCAACGATAAATTTGGCAAATAAAACCATAATCGATGCCGGCGACCTCCATGCGGAAACACTTTTGTTTTTGAAAACAGGATGCGGATACGGCCTTACAATGATGCGGAATACGCAAGCCAGTATGCCCATTAAATGGGATCATCATCCATGAACGGATAGGCAATATCTTCCGGCGGCACGAAATTCTCCTTGATGGTGCGCACCGATGTCCACCGCAGCAGGTTGAGCATGCTGCCGGCCTTGTCATTGGTGCCGCTGGCCCGGGCACCGCCGAAAGGCTGGTGCCCCACCACGGCCCCGGTAGGTTTGTCGTTGATGTAGAAATTGCCGGCACTGTGGGCCAGGGCTTTGGTCAGGTCATGAATGGCCTGGCGGTCCTGAGCAAACACGGCACCGGTCAGGGCATAGGGGGAGGTGTTGTCCACCAGGCTTACTGCCTCGTCCATGGCGGTATCCTCATACTTGTACAGGGTCAGGACCGGACCGAAAATTTCTTGGGTCATGGATTCGTAATGCGAATCCGTGGTCACGATCACCGTGGGATCGATGAAATAGCCTTTGGATTTGTCCATGTTGCCGCCCACCAGGATGTCGGCCGCATTCGATTTTCTGGCCCGCTCGATGTATCCGGCGGCATTGTCGAACGCGGCCTCGTCGATCAGGGCGTTCATGAAATGCCCGAACTCCGTTACACGGCCCACCGTGATCTGTTCCACGGCGGACTTGATGCCGGTGGTGACCTCCTCCCACAAAGATGTCGGAACGTACATCCGGGAGCAGGCACTGCACTTCTGGCCCTGGTACTCGAATGCGCCCCGGACCGCCCCGGTAATCACCGGTGCCACCCGGGCGGAAGGATGCACGAAAATATAGTCTTTTCCCCCTGTTTCCCCCACCATTCTGGGGTAAGATTTGTACCTGTCAATGTTTTTGCCCACGGTTTTCCACAAAGTTTTGAACACGGTTGTGGACCCGGTGAAATGGATCCCGGCCAGATCCGGGTGATGAAGCACGGATTCCCCCACCACCGATCCTTTGCCCGGAACAAAATTAATCACTCCGTCCGGGAGTCCTGCTTCCGCAAGAATCTGCATGATATAGTATCCAGCCAGCACGGCCGTGGAAGCCGGCTTCCACAACACGGTATTGCCCATGATGGCCGGGGCCCCGCACAGGTTGCCGGCAATGGCCGTGAAATTGAACGGAGTGAGGGCAAACACGAACCCTTCCAGGGCCCGGTATTCCAGCCGGTTCCAGACCCCTTTTTCCGAAGCGGGCTGGCCCGCGTAAATCTCTGCCATGTACCTGGCATTGAACCGGAAAAAATCCGCCAGCTCGCAGGTGGCATCGATTTCCGCCTGATACGGGGTTTTGGACTGGCCCAGCATGGTGGCGGCATTGAGCAGATATGTATATTTTTGGGAGATCAGGTCCGCTGCCTTGAGAAAGATGGCGGACCGCTCCTGCCAGGGGGTGTTTTCCCACTGTTTTTTTGCATCCAGGGCCGCTTCAATCGCCTGGTCCACTTCCGGTTTCCCGGCATTGGAAAACACGGCCAGCTGTTTTGCATGGTCATGGGGGCAG
>JAABTO010000169.1 GCA_011389835.1 Desulfotignum sp.
GCCGGATCTGGCCTATGGCCCGGGGCCGGTCGATGCTGCCGTTATCCTGCACCGGCAGGCGCATACACCCGAATCCCAGAATGGATAATGCTTCTTCAACCTTTGGCATTTTTCTGTAAAGCATGAAATTATCTCTCCTTGTCAATCAGACTGGAATGATCGATTGTTTTTCAGTGTGTAAAATGTACAACCCACGCGGTTGATGTGGGCAATCACGTCCTCATCTTTTATATGTCTGAAAATGGACAGATCAAAGGTGTAGGGCAGAAGCAGGTTGTCAAGATCCTCCATGATGCGGTAGAGGATATCCAGCGTCAGGTCTTCTTCTCCACAGAGGGTCAGATCGATGTCCGATCCGGTTTTATGGGTTCCCATGGCCCTGGATCCATACAGGATGACTTTTTTGACCTGGGGATACCGGGAAAACACCCCACGGATTTGATCCAGATCTGGCTGCTTGAGTCCGAAGCGGGACATCATATTTCCTTGTTTTTAAGGGCCTGAAAGGTCTTTTCAAGCCGGGCGAATTCAGTGTAATACGTATTGAAAATCGCATCCGCAATCGCGTCGGCCACTTCCTGGTTATAGGTGTGCGTGGTCAGGGACCGGCTTTTGATCATGTCCATCCAAGTCTGGCCGTTTTCAACCAGTCCGCGCCGAAATGCCAGGCGGAATGCATCCCGGCTGCCGTGAATGCCTGTTTCACCCTGATTTTCAAAAAAATCCTTGATGGTATTCCAGGCCAGTTCATAGGTATATTCAAACGCCTGGATCAAGCCCTGTTTTTCCAGCTCATTCAACTCTTTTTTTTCGATGAACTTAGAGAGTTGTCCAAGTGCTTTTGAATAATTGTGAAACCGCTGTATCCAGCGGATATCTTTTTCAGACATGCCCGATACCCCGCCAAAATTTGTCAAAACAATTGAATTGTATACTGGTAACACAGGTAAGATGTGAAAACAAGAACCGACATTGGATGGGTATTAGGTATTAGGCGTTCTGGTACATCCGAGCCCCTGTTGGGGTCCCTTACTGACGGGCTGTCGGAGCCCTCAAGGATTCCAGGCCGGCAGTAAGGGACCCCAACAGGGGCGACGGCCTGCTGCCAAACGGGCTGAACCACACACAGAATTCCAGCCCGGATGTCGGTATTTTATTTGACACCGGGTGTTTTGTTACGCATTTTATTGTCATATTTTGAACAATGAAGGAGCAAATATCAATGATGCAGCACAAATGGATATACAGCAAATGGGTATGCGGGGTGACGGCAGGTGTCTGCCTGTGGCTGGCGCTTGGGTTGTCAGGTGTCCGGGCCGATGAGGTCCGGATTCTGTTTCTGGGGGATTCTCTGACCGCGGGCCTGGGTGTTAAAAAGAATCAGGCATATCCCGCAGTGGTGGCGCAAATGCTCAGACAGCAGGGATATTCTGAATTTCGGATCATCAACGGCGGCATCAGCGGTGCCACCACGGCCGGGGCCGCCTCCCGGCTCAAATGGCATCTGAAAGCGGCCCCCCATGTGCTGGTGCTGGCCCTGGGCGCCAATGACGGGCTGCGGGGCCTGTCTCTTGATACCATGGCAAAGAACCTGGACGATACCATTACCCTGGCCCTGGAAAACAATCTGTGCGTGATTCTGGCGGGCATGAAGATTCCGCCCAACTACGGGCCGGACTATACCCGGCGGTTCCAGCAGGCCTTCAGGGATCTGGCTGAAAAACATCAGATTCCGCTGATCCCTTTTCTGCTGGACAAGGTGGGCGGGGTGGCAGACAAGAATCAGGCAGACAGAGTTCATCCCAATGCCGCCGGCCATCAGCAGATCGCCCGCACGGTTCTGCCTTACATCCAGGAGTGCCTTTGATGCTGGAACTGACAGGCGTGGACAAATCGTTTCATCTGCCGGATGCCGGCCGGGTGAGGGTACTCGACCAGGTGGGTTTTTTTCTGGAAGCCGGCAGAACCCTTGCCATCACCGGCCATTCCGGCAGCGGCAAGACCACGCTGCTGTCTCTGATCGCCGGGCTGGACACCCCGGATACCGGCGAAATCCGGGTGAACGGCATCGATATCTGCACCCTGAACCAGGCCGCGTTGACCCGGTACCGGGCCGCCAGCATCAGCATGATTTTTCAATCTTTTCATCTCATGCCCCATCTGACGGCTGCGGAAAATATCGCATTGCCGCTTGAAATCCTCCGGCAGGACCGGATCCGGGAACGCACCCGATCCCTGCTGGAACAGGTGGGGCTTACCCACCGGGCCGGTCATCTGCCGGGCCAGCTGTCCGGCGGGGAGTGCCAGCGGGTGGCCATTGCAAGGGCCCTGATCGTGGAACCGGCCCTGATCCTGGCGGACGAACCCACGGGCAACCTGGACACGGATACCGGCAAAAAGGTGGCGGACCTGTTGTTCAACCTGGTGGAAACCCAGCATAAAACTTTGGTGGTGGTGACCCACAATCAGGATCTGGCGGCCCGGTGCCATGAAAAGAAAACCCTGTTCCGGGGGAAACTGGTCTGATGCTCTGGATCCGCATGGGCATCCGGGAACTGCTGCGCAACAAGGGGTTTTCCCTTTTTTTCACCGCCAATCTGGCTGTGGGGCTTTGCGGGTTTGTGGCGGTCCAGAGTTTCAGCCAGTCGTTGAACCGGCACCTGGATGACAATTTGCGCAATATCCTGACCGCCGACCTGGTGGTCACGGCCAATGCGCCCTTCACCCGGGCACAAAAGGATCTCATGGACCGGGTTCTGGGGCCGGGCCGGTCGATGTCGGAAACGATCCGGTTTTTCACCATGGTACAGACCCCTGACACCACCCGGCTGGTGCAGGTGATGGCCGTGGATAACAGTTATCCCCTGTACGGCGGGTTCACTCTGGTCCCCGGCACGGACCGGGCCGCCATTCATCAGACCCCCGGGGTGTTCATGTCCAAAGATACGGCCCTGGCCCTGGGCATCCGGTATCCTGCCGGCCACGGGGATGGGCCCGGGAATGACGCCGGCCCTGCCTCATCCCTGCCCCTGACCCTGGGAAACAAGCGGTTTGCCGTGGCCGGTTTTTTTGACGATGATCCGGACAAGGCCCTGACCACGCTGGAGCTGGCCCCTAAAATCTATGTGGGGTTGAATCAGCTGGCAGACACCGGGCTGCTGGGGTTCGGGGCCCGGGTGCGGTATCATGCTTATTTCCGGGTACCGCCGGACACGGAGGTGCCGGCCCTGACCGAAATACTTCGCCGGGGGTTTGATGACCTGTCCCCGGATCAGCCAAAGGTCCGGGTCCGGGACAGCCGGGATGTCAGCCAAAACCTGACCCGGGTCTTTGGTTATTTTGCCGGATATATGGCCCTGGTTTCTCTGGTGGCTCTGTTTCTGGCCGGAATGGCTGCCGCGTTTCTGTTTCGGGGATTTCTGGGGGGAAAGCACAGGGAGATTGCCGTGCTCATGAGCCTGGGGGCCCGGCGGTTCGGGGTGTGCGCGTTTGTGTTCACCCAGCTGATTTTGCTGGGGCTGCTGGCGGCGGTCATGGCCCTTGCCGGGGCGTGGCTGCTGCTGCCGGCATTTCCGTGGATGCTCAAAGGCCTGGTGCCCGAAGGGATCGTCCTGAGCATGGACCTGATCACCGCAGGCATGGCCCTGGGTCTGGGAGGACTGGGCAGTCTGGTGTTCTGTCTGCCGGTGCTGGTGAATCTGCTGGCCATCAAACCGCTGCTGCTGTTGCAGGGAGATGCGGCAGACAAGGGGGTAAAATCCTGGTGGCGGGCGGCTGCGTTTGTACCGGGCATAATCTGGTTTTGTGCCGGGGCCATGCTGGTGGGGGGATCACCGGCAAACGGGTTGGTGTTTACCGCCGGATTTGCTCTGGCCCTTGTGATTTTTGCCCTGGCCGGGTGGCTGGGTGCCCGATGGTGCCGGCGGCTGGCCAAAACCCGTCACCTGGTGCGCAAGCTGGCGTTTTTGAACCTGTACCGCAACCGGGCCGCATCCCTGGCCTGCTTTGTCACCATTGCCATGGGGGTGTTTCTCATCAGCCTGATTCCCCAGGTGCAAAAAGGGCTTCAAACCGAGATCCAGCGGCCGGAAGGGTTGCAGATCCCGGTGTTTTTTCTGATGGATATCCAGGATGACCAGACCCGGGACCTGAAGATGTTCATGCAGGGTCACCCCGGGGATCTGGAAAACCTGTCCCCCATGGTCCGGGGCCGGATCGTATCCGTCAATGATGTGTCATTCCACACCCGGGAAGACATTCGGGAATCCCGGGGAAGGGGGCGGCGCACGGAGCACAATTTTTCGTATCGTGCCGATCTGGACCCGTCTGAAACCATTGTGCAGGGACCGGCCCTGTCACAGGAACCCTGGGCGTTCGGATCACAAACCCCGTTTGAGATTTCCGTGGCCAGCTCCTTTGCCGATGACCATGATCTGGTTATCGGCGATCTCATGCGGTTCGACATTCAGGGCATGGAGCTGGAAGGCCGGATCAAAAATATCCGAAAGGTCCGGTGGAACAGTTTTCAGCCCAATTTCTTCCTGCTGTTCCAAAAAGGGGTACTTGAGGATGCGCCCAAGACCTGGCTGGGGGCTGTGACCCAGGTGCCGCCGGACCGGCGCCAGGCTCTGAAGCGCGCCATTGTTAAGGCATTTCCCAACATTTCCATCATCGATGTCACCCAGATGATCACCACATTGACCTTTATTGCGGACCGGCTGTCCGTGTCCGTGCGGTTCATGGCCTGGCTGGCCATTGCCGCCGGCCTGGTGTCCATCTTTTCCATTGCCCGGCACCAGGCCCAACGTCAGGCCGCCCAGACCAACCTGCTCAAGGTGCTGGGGACCGGGTTTGGCGACATCCGGCGCATCAGTCTTCTGGAATTCGGCAGCCTGGGCTTTGCCGCGGCTCTGGTGGCCGTGGTGCTGAGTGCCGGGTTTTCCCGGGTTATTGCCTGGTATTTTTTTGACAGTCTCTGGAAACTGGATATCATCTATCTGCTGGGTATCCTGGTGCTGACCACCCTGATCTGCATGGCCACGGCCGTGGCAGCCGCCGGGAAAATATTGAAATCAAGGCCGTTGATGCTGTTGAAAAAAGCGTGATGGTGCCGCTTTTTTCGGGTGCCCTCTCTGTCAGGGTATGATAGCGTATGGGGCGGACCATGTTATGAGCAAAGGAGTGGTATCTATGCGGCGGAAGGAAAAACAGATCATGGACATGAACGAGGTGGCACAGATCCTGGAACAGGCCCAGGTTTGCCGGCTGGCCATGGTGGACCAGGGCCGGCCCTATGTGGTGCCGTTAAATTTCGGGTTCCGGGACGGGGCCCTGTATTTCCACAGTGCTCCGGAAGGTCGGAAAATCGATGTGCTCAAGGCGGACCCTCATGTCTGCTTTGAGGTGGACGAACTGGTGAAAATCAACAAGGCCCCACAGGCCTGTGACTGGGGGGTGTCGTTTAAAAGCGTCATCGGCACGGGCACGGCCCGGATGCTGGAGACCCCGGCGGAAAAGAAGACCGGCCTGGATATCATCATGGCCCACTATTCAGGCCGGGCGTTCGACTACCCGGACGAGATGCTGGCAAAAACCGCCGTGATTCAGGTGATTATCCATGAAATGACCGGCAAGCAGGGGTGAGGCTGGTGCCGGCACCTGTTTTTACACCAGCATCAGCCCTTTTACAAAAGAGAAATGCGCATCTTTTGTAAACAGTTTGAGGCCGTGCTGAAAAGCAACCGCCGCAATCCATATGTCGTTTGTCGGCACAGGGGTACCGGCTTTTTTGAGATTGTTGATGATTTCTGAATAATAGTCGGATGTCACGAAATCGATCGGGTACAACACCACCCGGGGAGAATCCAGGAAGAAATCCAGTTCCTCGCGATTTCTGGATTCTCTGTTTCCCCCTTTGAATCCGGAAAGCAGTTCTCCGACACTGATGGCGGAGATGCCGATCGTTTCCATTTTTTTCAAGATGCGGATGACCTCACGATCTCCCCGCATGGCGCTGGAATAGATATTGGTGTCGATCAGAATTTTTTTCATTTCCACAGGGCCATGTCAATGGTTCTTTCTTGATCGATCTTTTCCTGGATAGATTGAAATTCCTGTTGTGACCATCTGCCGAACAGGGAATCCAGATCATCGTATTCCCGGGTGAATTTTTTTTCTTTTTTTGCGCCGACCCGGATTTCAATAAGATCAAGCAGCAACTGGTTAAGGCTTTTATTTTCCTTTGCAGCGGTTTTTTTTAATTTTTCCGCTACACCCGGATCGATTCCACGGACAGTAATGGTTTTCATGTCAAACACCTCTTTCATGTGACGTTGTTTTTTGACTTCAACATGCAATCAAATATTATCATCATGAAAATCTGTGTCAATCCATGCAAAGGAAATATTGACGTCAGTGACAGGACAGGAATAGATCAGAAATTGATCTGCCACTTGATGCCGTAGTAAGTGGTTTCCGTGTCACCGGCTTCCACGCCGTCGAACCGGCCGATTTCCGGTACAAAAAAGACACCGGGCGCCAGGGTGACGGTGGCGTTGGCGTAATAGGTCCGGGCGTCATCATCACCGGCAACGGTGTCGATTTCACTGGTCACAAATCCATACCCTGCTTCGAACGTAAACATGTTGTTGAATTTATAACCGGCAGCCAGTCCGTATCCCATGCTGTCGTTGTCCAGCACCCGGGTGCCTGAGATCACGGCAAACCCGTCATCCCACCGGTTGTCTCCGCTGACGGACAGGGCAATGAGATTGCCGACGTTCTGACCGGTAAATGCAACGGTATTCAGAAACGCGGCGCCTATCTTGAACCGGGCGCTGGCGGCCAACACATGGGAATCGATGTCATAGGTGACGGCCCCATTGATAATATCATAGGTACTGTATCCGCCGCCGACAGCCAGGGTCACAAAATCAAAAGCAAAGGTGTAAATGGCCTCGATGGCCGGACGGTCTGTTTCCGTAGCGTAACCCGTGCCGAGGTCATCGGTGTCCGGTTGTATCGCAGCGATCTGGAATCCGCCCAGGGTCAGCTGAAGCATGGGTTCCCGGCCGGAGTATATCATCCCATGGGCTTTCAGGTTGTTGTCCGTGCCGAACACCTGATTGGAATACGCCCAGTTCAAGGGAGAATAGGTTTGTCCCACCAGCAGTTTGCCGGCACCGAAATCCCATTCCCCGAAAAGTTTGCGCAAATTGGCGTTGCCCCCGGACGCCCCGTATTCAAACGTGCCGGAAAGGGTGTCGCTGACCCGGACTTTGGCGCCGATGCGGGCGTTGCTGTGTAAAGACTGTTGATAGTTGTCAATCTCACTGCCCGAAGTATCTGTTTCCACTTGAAACGTGGCCACCCGGGCGGAACCGTAGAAATTCCACTCCGCTGCCGGAGCGGACACGGCCAACAGGGTCACCAAACCGAAGGTCAGGCTGAAACTCATCAGGAAAGTTTTCATAC
>JAABTO010000170.1 GCA_011389835.1 Desulfotignum sp.
TGATTTTGAGGACATGCCTCATTTTATTGGGTCCGGGTCCAGTCCAGGATCACTTTGCCGGACTGTCCCGAGCGCATCACTTCGAATCCGTCTTCAAACTGCGTATAGGCGAACCGGTGGGTGATCAACGGGGTGATGTCCAGGCCGGTCTGGATCATGGAGGTCATTTTGTACCAGGTCTCATACATCTCCCGGCCGTAGATCCCCTTGATGGTGAGCATGTTGAACACCACCTTGTTCCAGTCGATGGGGGTCTGTTCCGGCATGATTCCTAAAAGCGCGATCTTGCCGCCATGACACATGTTGTCCAGAATCCCTTCCAGAGCTGCGGGATTGCCCGACATCTCCATGGCCACATCAAACCCTTCTTTCATGCCCAGTGTTTTCTGGGCATCGGCAATGGTCTCTTTCGTGACATCCAGGGTCAGGTCGGCACCGGCTGTCTTTGCCAGATCCAGGCGATAGGGGTTGACATCGGTGACCACCACGTATCTGGCCCCGCTGTGCCTGGCAATGGCCGCGGCCATGCACCCGATGGGACCGGCCCCGGTGATGATCACATCCTCGCCCAGCACATCAAACGACAGTGCCGTATGGGTGGCGTTACCCAGGGGATCGAAACAGGCCAGGGTTTCCAAGGGGATGGCGGAATCGCAGTACCACACATTGGTCACGGGAATGGCTAGAAACTCGGCATAGGCCCCGGGCCGGTTCACCCCCACCCCCCGGGTGTCCTTGCACAGGTGACGACGTCCGGCCAGACAGTTCCGGCAGTGGCCGCACACCAGGTGACCCTCCCCGGAGACCAGGTCTCCTTTTTTGAAATCGGTCACATGGGACCCCACCTTTTCGATGGTGCCCACAAACTCATGGCCGATATGCATGGGCACCGGAATGGTTCTGGCGGCCCAGGCATCCCAGTTGTAAATATGCACGTCCGTGCCGCAGATCGCGGTACGCAGAATCCGGATCAGCACCTCGTTGTGACGAATCTCGGGCACGGGCACTTCCTGAAGCCACAGCCCCTGCTCCGGTTTTGCCTTGACAATCGCCTTCATGGTCTGTTTCATGGGTATCTCCCTGTCGACCCGAGGTGTCCAGCCGGTATCGAGGCCGTCCGCCACACCAGGATCGGATTGCACGTCATTTGTTGCACATCATTCAATGATACAGGGGCAACGCATCCGGGTCCACCCCTTTTGTCCGCATAAATGTGTCCATGGCACCCCGCACATCCGGCTCGATCCGGGGCGGTTCATACCGGGCCAGCATCTGTTCACGGGTGTCCTGAATATTTTTGAGCAGTTTTTCCCGGGGGGACATGCCTGCCAGATGGCCCCGCAATGCCACACAAGGGTTCCAGGTGTGGGTCCGGCATTTTTTCACGGTGTCCATGGTGGTGAGAAACAGCCCCCCCGGCCCCACGGCGTCGATAAGATCAAAATTCAGGGTGGTGTCATCCACTGTCATGTCATTCATATAAAACTGGATCATCCGGATGATCTCCTGGTCCATGATGAATTTTTCAAAAGAGATGGCGGCAAAGCTGTCCAGGATGCCGGCACTGTGCACGATCAGGCTCACCTTGTTCTGCAGGGCCGTGAACATGGACAGCATGCTTTCATACCCGGCCGGGGCTGACAGACTTTTTGCATCAGTGACCGATCCACCGGCCCGGCTGGGTAGTCCGTAATACCGGGCCAAAGCCGCGCAGTATCTGGCCTGGAGCGCATACGCCGGAGACCCGATGGAGATGTTGCCGGTTGTCATGTTTGACCCGTAGCATTGAATCCCGAAAATCACCGGGGTGCCTGGATGCAGGACCTGGGCCATGCAGATGAGCCCTAAGGCTTCGGCCGTGGCCATGGCCACGTTGCCGGCCAGATCGATGGGACCGGTGGTGCCGGCCGCCACCCCCGGTGACAGGATCACGGGCTGGCCGTAATGTCCGGCCACATCCAGAGCCGACAGCCCGGTGTCATCCACCTGCAGCGGGCTCACCGGGCTGATCATGGTCAGGACCCGGGGGGTTTGAGCGAACGCAGCCTTACCACCCGTGCGGATGGCGGCCAGGGTCATGATATCCTCCATGTGGGCGCGGCTGCCCGGTATCCCGAAAATGCATTTGTCCGACCCGGTCAGGGCCGCATACATCATGGCCAGATGACTGACATCTGCTGCCATATCCGAAGGCTGCGCCAGGATCCCGCCGTTGATATGAAACAGGTCGCTGACCTGCACCAGTTTCACCAGGTCCACATGGTCCTGAAAAATGGCATTCCGGATATTGCCGTCCGGATCCATGACCGACGCGCACCCGTATCCGGCTGCCAGGCTGGAAGACCCGTCCCCCAGAATGACGTCATGTGCCGGCGAAATCCCGTTCAGGGTGAACCGGGCCGGGGCGGATGCCAGCAAGTCAGCCACCTGGGCCGGGGAAAACCTGACCCGGTCCGATTGGATGGCCACTCCCTTTTCCGACAGAAGCGCCATATACGGCCGGCTCAAAATCCGGATGCCGATCTCCGACAGGATCCGCCGGGCCATGCGGTCCAGTTTTTCCAGGTTTTCTGAGGCCGGTTCCTGACAGTCCGGCAACATTCGGGTCATGATGGTTTCTCCTGTCACCCTGCGGTCAGTTCCCGGACACCGGCCTCCCGGATCTTTGCCATGGATTTGCGGACTGTTTCTGGCAGATCCGGTACCTTGTGATGATCCAGAATATCAGCCAGCCGGTCCTGAATGCGCTGGGCCATGTCCTTTTTCCCTTTTTCCTGCCAGATTTCATAGGGTTCTCTGGCCAGAAGTTTTGATCCCCATACAGCGGTGCGGCAATGGTCCACCGTATGGCGGTGGGCCAGAAAATGCCCGCCGGGCCCGATATCCCCGATCACCTGCCGGGCAATGGTGGCGGCATCCACCCGGATGCCTTCCATGAATTTTTTCGCCATGCCCACGGCCTCGTTGCCCAGCACCAGCTGGGCCGCCGAACACACCATGGCCTGGTCCAGATACCCCACATCATGAATCAGGTTGAGCCCGGCCAGGGCCTGGGTGATGATAGAAAATCCGCTCTCCAGCCCGGCCTGGGCATCCACCCCTTTGGCGTCCGTGCACCCGGCATATCCCCAGGTGGGCAGGTCAAAGGACTGGGCCACCTCTGCCTGGGCCGAAATCCCCAGGCTCATCTCAGGATATCCTACGCCGAACACGCCGGTGGACATGTTCAGGATCTGAACATTGCCGCTCAGGCACACCGGACATCCGGGCTGGCGCAGCTGGGCCAGCACCAGACACATCAATGATTCCGCCGTGATCAGGGTCACCACCCCGGCCATGGTCATAGGCCCGGTGGCCCCCATCTGCACAGCCGGCCCCGGCACCTGGGGGATAAAATGATCGGCTGCCGCAAAAATCCGGTCCACGGTTTCCTCCGGCTGCACCAGCGGGGAGATCGGTTCCGGATACAGGGCCAGAAACGGTTTCTGCCTCAGTTTGTCCATGCCGCCGGCCACCTGGGCCGCCATCTCCAGCACCAGCTCCGTGCCCCGGCCGGAATACCCGATGAACACGATCGGCTTGATTGTGTGGGTTACCACGGCCTCGAACTCGTAAAGGTCCGCGGCAATGGGCGGCACATCCTGGCACGACCCCATGGGCATGACCCAGTCGATGTTTTCACAGGCATCCGCCACTTTCGCACCGATGCCGATATCCGCCACCGTGGTGGGATTGATCTCCCCGGTTCGGGCATCTTTGGTTCTGGGGCTGCCCGTGGAGGTGCCGTAATAGCTTTTGCGCCCCTCCACCTCCAGGGCCCGGTTTCCGTGGCGGTCATACAGGACAAACCCGTTGGGCGCAGTGGTCAGGCACTGCTTGACAATGAACTCCGGCACCCGGACATGATGACCGTCCACCACGGCCCCGGCTTTCTTGAGCATCTCTCTGGCCTCTTTATGCAGCACCTTGAATCCCACACTGTACATGATATCAAAGGCGGCCCGCCGGATTTCAAATATCTGGTCATCGCTCAAAATCCGCATATAAGGCCGCTGCGACTGAATGGCGCCTGAATGGATCATTTCCTTTCTCCCTGCTGTTTCGCCGGCACGGGAGCCGGACATTGCCGTTCACTGTTCCGGAAATACCATAAAAACAGTGGCACTGCCAGCCCACGGCAATGATTTTTATCTCTTCCTGCAGCTTTCACGGGCAGACGGTGTCCATGCCGTTTACTGAAAAATGGGTAATTTCACCCATTGACGCAGTATAAAGTTATACATACGATGAATCATAATATTGATACAGACACGACACCACAGGCATAAAGGAATCTGATGCATATCTGTATGTTCACCAACACATACCTGCCCCATGTGGGCGGGGTAGCGCGATCGGTCCATCATTTTGCACAGGATCTGCAAAAAACAGGGCACCGGGTTCTCATTGTGGCACCCACTTTTTCGGAAGCCGGCATGGATGATACGGAAGATGATATGGTTTTGCGGGTCCCTGCCATCCAGAATTTCAACGGCAGTGATTTTTCCATGCGAATCCCGGTTCCGTTTTACATCGATGAAAAACTCGATGATTTCAGGGCGGATGTCATTCACAGCCACCACCCGTATCTGCTGGGTGACGCAGGGTTCCGTGCGGCCCGGCGCCGCAGGCTTCCCCTGGTTTTTACCCACCATACCCTGTATGAGGAGTATACCCATTATGTCACCGGCGACAATGAAAATTTCAAGCGGTTTGCCAGAAACCTGTCCACCATGTACGCCAATTTATGCGACCATGTGGTGGCCCCCAGCAAAAGCATTGCCGATTTGATCCGGGATCGGGGGGTCACCACCCCGGTGACGGAAATCCCCACAGGTGTGGATACGGCATTTTTTGGTTCCGCAGACGGTCATGCCTTTAAAAAAGCGTGGCAGATTCCTGAAAATGTCTTTGTTATCGGTCATGTGGGCAGACTGGCCCCGGAAAAAAACCTGGTATTCCTGGCAAAAAGTGTTGCCGAATCCATGGAAACCCTTTCAGACACCTGGTTCTGCGTGGCCGGACAAGGCCCGGAAAAAAAGAAAATACACGATCTCTTTGAAGCGCACAACCTGTCGGACCGCCTGATTCTCACCGGCAATCTCACGGGAAAAGACCTGGCCGATGCCTACCAGGCCATGGATATGTTTGTGTTTTCTTCTAAATCCGAGACCCAGGGCATGGTGCTCACCGAGGCCATGGCAGCAGGCACCCCCGTGATTGCCCTGGATGCCCCGGGCGCCAGAGAAGTGGTGCGGCACAACCAAAACGGCATGCTGTTACCCGGCGATGCCAACGCCCAAGTATTCTCCCGGGCCATTTGTGATGCAGTGTCTCATCCTGAAAAAACAGCCGCATGGCAGGAATGCGCATGGCAGACCGCCCGGGATTTCAGCCGGGAGGCCTGTGCGAAAAAACTGTCAGACCTTTATGAACATGCCATATCACACCGAAATGGTGTATCTGATATGGATGAAACAGATATGGAGCCATGGGATACGTTTTTACTGGCAATTCGTACCGAATGGGATCTGATCACTGAAAAAGCCCAGACCATTGCCAGAACTTTCTCATGATCCAAAGAGTCAAACAAGAGAGCATTTCATATGATTTTCAAAAAATGGCTCCCCTGGCATTTTCTGATCAGGCGGATTAGCGGATATTACGGTTTTTTAGACCCGATCACCCTGATGGCCCGGCTTCGCCAGTTCGGAAAACCCTCAGAAGTGCAGGAACCCATCGAACTGCTCCGGGCCGGACTTGTTTTCCATGCCCGGGGACTGGTCAACACCCGGGCCATCCAATACAATCTTGACTGGGTATGGCCTTACTGGGTGGTCAAACAATTTACCCCCAAAGATGCATCTTTCATCCCCAGGGGGTTTTCCTTCTCCCACATCAATGTCACCCACCGAAACTGGACCGCCGTGGGCCATCCAGACCTCGCCGCATACCCCATCATCGATCCCAGGGGGCTGGTGACCCCTTTGTTCGACGCCTGGTCCATCGATGTGTGGCTCCTGTCTGAATCAGGAACCCTGCTGGTGCCGTCCCGGCAGGGCCATGCCGACCAGACACTGGATCTGGCAGACGATCTGGCCGTCACCACTGCCACAGAAAAAGAGACCCTGTCTCTGGTCTGCACAGCCTTGGTGACAAAGAACCGCCATGCAGGACCGGTGATGCAGATGCATGCCAAAGGCCGCATCCAAAAGGATGCAGGATGGCTGATTGTGTCCATACGGCCCTATAATCCGGAAGGCATTTATTTCATTGACCATATCGGCTATGAAGACAGCCGGTTTACCATTAACCACTCCCATGAGGTCCGCTTTGAAACCCGGCCTGAGAAAGTGCTGTTTTCCACCTATGATCACGGGGATGTCGCCCTGGACCTGGAACGGCCCCAGGCCCAAACCCGGGCCGCCTGTCCCATTGGTATGGCCACGGCAGCTGCGTTTTTTCCTGTCAAGGCCGATGAAACCACCCATATAAACATCCAGGTGCCCCTGGAACCCGACAGGGCCGCTGAATCACCGGGCGCCGGCGGCAAGAGCAGCCCTGCTTCACAGATTGTTTCACAAACCGCTGTATTGTCCATACCTGATGCAAAATTTCAATTCCTGTATGATGCCGCAGTCAGGACTCTTTTGCTGTTAAGCGCAGATGAGGTGGTGCCCGGTCCTTACACTTACCGGCGCTTCTGGTTCCGGGATGCCTGTCTGATGATCAATGCCCTGCTGGGCCTGGGGCTGGCCCGAAAATGCGACCGCCTGATTCACCGGTTTCCGGATCGCCAGAGCCTGACCGGGTATTTCCATTCCCAGGAAGGGGAATGGGATTCCAACGGGCAGGTACTGTGGATCGCCTACCGGTTCACCCAGTGCACGGGCAAACCCCCGTCAGCCGATCTTTTCACCGCCCTGATGAAAGGGGCCCGGTGGATCATGACCAAGCGCCGCAGCAAAAAGGACGGCAAACTTCATGACGGGCTGCTGCCGGCCGGGTTCAGCGCCGAACACTTAGGTCCCAATGACTATTATTTTTGGGATGATTTCTGGGGAGTTGCCGGGCTCAGGGCTGCAGCCGGGCTGGCAGAAAATCAGGGAAACCATGCCGATCGAAACACCTTTGCCGCCCAGGCAAAGGACTTTGAAAACCATATTTTTACCTCCCTGGGTCAGTCTGCCGCATACAAGCGCCACCAGACCATTCCGGCATCCCCCTACCGCCGCATGGATGCCGGTGCCGTGGGGTCCCTGGTGGCGGATTATCCATTGCAGATCACCCCCCCCAATGATCCCAGGATCATGAACACCCTGTCCTATCTCATGTCCCATTGTTCCTACGGCAATGCCTTTTTCCAGGACATGATCCATTCAGGCATCAATATCTACCTGACCCTGGCCATGGCCCAGACATTTTTACGCA
>JAABTO010000171.1 GCA_011389835.1 Desulfotignum sp.
TGAACCGCATGGAGGATGTGAATGAATCTGCTGAAAAGGCTCAAGGGCTTCCGGTTGCAGATGCGCACGGAATATCCCTTTGGCTGGTCCATTGTCATGGGCAGTTTTTTCATTTTCCTGGTGATCCTGTTCGGCACATCCGGTTATATGGTGCTGGAAGGGTGGAGTTTCATCGAAAGCGTGTACATGGTGATCATCACTCTTTCCACGGTAGGCTTCATGGAAGTGCGGCCGCTGTCAGATGTTTCCAGAACCATGACCATGCTGGTGATTTTCGGCGGGGTCGGCGCGTTTTTTTATCTGGGGGGGTCGCTGGCCCAGATGTTGGTGGAGGGCAAGTTTCAAAATCTTCTCGGGAGGCGCAGGGTGCAGAAAATCATCGATGAACTCAGCGGGCATTACATTGTCTGTGGATACGGCAGAATCGGCCGGGTGGTGGCACAGGGAATCAGAAAAGAAGGGTTTGATGTGGTGGTCATCGAAAAAAATCAGGCAGCCCTGGAACAGCTGGAGCAGCAGAAAATGCTGTTCATTCCCGGAGATGCTACAATAGATGAGAGTCTTCTGTCCGCCGGCTTGAAAAAAGCCCGTTGTCTGATCACGGCCCTGGCCGAGGATGCGGCCAATGTGTTTGTCACCCTGACCTCCCGGCAGCTGAATCCGGATATCACCATTGTGGCGAGAACCGACACGGAATCACATGTGTCCCGGCTGAAACAGGCGGGTGCGGAGCGGGTGTTCATGCCTTACAGCATCGGGGGGTTGCGTCTGGTTCAAAGTGTGCTCAGGCCCACGGCCACCAGTCTGATGGATCTGGCCATCCGGGGGGATATCAACCTTCAGATGGAGGAACTGCCGGTTTCCGACCGCTCCGAACTGGTGGGAAAGATGGTCAAGGATTCCGGTATTCGGCCTCGGTTTGATATTCTCATTGTCGGGATTAAAACATCATCCGGGGAAATGGTCTTCAATCCGGGACCGGACACCTTTATCGGGGCCGGGGATCTGCTCATCGCCCTGGGCAAGCCCGAAAATCTGGAGAAACTTCAGAAAGTATCAGACCCGGATGCCTGTTGACATCTTTTTCAATCCCCGGTTTATTTTTCTTCGATCACCTGTCCCCGTGAGGTAAAGGAGATGCCCTGCTGGGTCTTCGCCCCGATCATCACCGTTTCGATGATGGGCGGGTTCACCGATTTGGGGGCTTCCCATTCCACCAGAAAACTGGCGCCGGACCCGCCGGTCTTGTCCGATTCATGGACCACATATCTGGTAGCGGACATTCCTTCCAGGGTGATCGGCTGTTTCAGGTATTCCTCCAGACGTTTTCCTTCAGAATTGAAATATGAAACCTTTGTTACGACAATCGCATCCTCCGGATCGGTGTTCCGGATGCTCAGGGTCACGGCCAGCAGAAACGGCCGTTCTCTGTCACCGATATAGATATGGGAGTAGACCGGAGCATAGACCACCTGCCCCCGGGACAATGGAATCGTTTGCCCGTCTCCGGCAACCGCAGTTGCCGTCGTCAGGCTCACCAGTATCATGATGGAAATCATTGAACGAAGAATATGATTCGTCAGTGTCATTTTGAATCCTTAATTTTTTTTCCGATCCGTTGCCGGAGAGTTTGGGAAAGGCGGCCGGATCAGTGAATGAAAAAACAATTTACCCAAAAGGTATTATAACATAAACTATGGCACCGATATAACGCATTGTCAACAATGCCGATCACGACAGGAGACACGAAGAGAATGAAATACATCGGCGCCCATGTCAGCATCAGCGGAGGGGTTGAAACTGCACCGGCCCGGGCAGCCGGCATCGGTGCCCGGGCTTTTGCCATGTTCACCAGAAACCAGCGGCGCTGGTCATCCCCGCCCCTGAGGGAACAGAATATTTTTGGGTTCAGGCAACAGTGCCGGCACTTTGGATTTGACCCCGACGTTATTCTTCCCCATGACAGTTATCTGATCAATCTGGGACATCCGGACCCGGCCGGGCTGAAAAAATCACGGTCCGCTTTTTGTGAAGAGATGGCACGGTGTGAACAGCTGGGTCTGAAATACCTGAATTTTCATCCGGGCAGCCACCTGAAAAAACGCTCACCGGAACAGTGTCTGGACCGCATTGCACAGTCCATCGATCTGGCCCTGGAGAAAACAACCGGGGTGACGGCCGTGATCGAAAACACCGCCGGCCAGGGCACCAACCTGGGATACCGGTTCGAACACCTGGCCCGGATCATTGACAATGTGTCCGACAAAACCCGGGTGGGGGTGTGCCTGGACACCTGTCACCTGCACGGGGCCGGCTATGATATCCGTAACGCTGCCGCGTTTGAAAAAACCATGGAAGAATTCGACCGGATTGTGGGCCTGCGCTTTCTTGCGGCCCTGCACCTGAATGATTCCAAAAAGGATTTCAATTCCCGGGTGGACCGGCACGAGAGCATCGGCCAGGGCGAACTGGGCCTGATCCCGTTTGAATTCATCATGAACGATCCCCGGTTCGATAACATGCCCCTGGTATTGGAAACACCGGATGATACCTTGTGGGAAGCGGAAATCCGGCTGCTGTATGATATGATTCTGTAGCAATGCAAAATATTTTTTCAAACACATTGAATCAGGGCTGGTATCCGGGCTGAAAAGCGGGTATAAAAAAAGTTTGACCAATTTTTTTGGAGGAAAGGAAAAATGAAAAAAACAGGACTGGTGGGATGGCGCGGTATGGTGGGGTCCGTGCTCATGGAACGGATGATGGCAGAAAATGATTTTGAAAAGATCACCCCGGTTTTTTTCACCACCTCCCAGGCCGGACAGCAAGCCCCGGATGTGGGAAAGAATGCTTCGGCCCTGATCGATGCCCATGACATTGACACATTGATGGAAATGGATATCATCATCTCCTGCCAGGGGGGAAGCTATACTGAAGCGGTGCGGCCCAAGCTGGCCCAAAACGGATGGAAAGGGGTCTGGATCGATGCGGCCTCCACCTTGCGGATGGCCGATGACAGCATCATCGTCCTGGATCCGGTCAACCGGAAAGTGATCGATGATGCCCTGAACCGGGGTATAAAGAATTATATCGGCGGCAACTGTACCGTCTCTCTAATGCTTATGGCCTTAGGCGGGCTGTTTGAAAACGATCTGGTGGAATGGCTCACCTCCATGACCTATCAGGCCGCTTCCGGTGCCGGTGCCAAAAACATGACCGAACTGGTGGCCCAGATGCGGGCCATTGGTGATCAGGCGGGACCGATACTGGACGACCCGGCCTCCGCGATCCTGGATCTGGACCGAAAGGTCACGGACACCCTGCGCTCCGGCGCATTTCCCACGGCCAGCTGGGGGGTACCCCTGGGCGCCAGCCTGATCCCCTGGATCGACCGGGCCATGGACAACGGTCAGACCAGGGAAGAATGGAAAGGATTTGTGGAAACCAACAAGATTCTGGGCCGGTCCGACCGTCGTCCCGTGCCCATTGACGGCCAGTGCGTCAGAATCGGCGCCATGCGGTGCCACAGCCAGGCATTCACCATCAAGCTCAAAAAGGATGTGCCCCTGGCGGATATCGAAACCATGCTGGCATCCAACAATGACTGGGTCAAAGTGATTTCCAACACCAAGGATCAGACCGTCACCGACCTGACCCCGGCAGCGGTCACCGGCACTTTGACCGTGCCCGTGGGACGGGTCCGCAAGATGACGCTGGGCAGCGATTATCTCACCGCGTTTTCCGTGGGAGATCAGCTGCTGTGGGGCGCGGCTGAACCGTTGCGCCGGATGCTCAATATCATTTTATAAAATTTTACGCCCTGGGTCCGGTTTTCAGGCACAGCATAAGGACAAAGGCGATGGCGGCAATCAGAATCAGAGCGGAAAACGCAAAGGCATAATTCAAAAACCGGTCGAACATCAGCCCGGTGACAAAAGGGCCCAACGCCCCGCCCGTGGTGCCGAAGCACACCACGATCCCGAACAGGCCGCCGTGGGAGCGGATGCCGAACAGTTCCGCCACAATCGGGGAGATAGCCGTGAAAAATCCGCCGTGGGCAATGCCGTAAACAGTGGCGAATGCATACAGTTCCCATAGGGTATCGGCCCGGGTCAGCCAGAACAGCGCAAGCAGAAGCAGGATAAAACTCAAGATCATGATGCGTTTGCTGCCGGTGCGGTCGATGAGCAGACCGCCGGCGAACCGGCCGGCCATGGACACGGCACCGATGGTGGCCAGGATCCCGGCGGCCCGGTGCGGAGGGATGCCCATGTCCCGGGCATAGGGGACGATATGCAGCATGATGCTCATCAGGCAGAACACCAGCAGCAGGTTGGACAGGCACAGCAGCCACAGTCTGGGAGATTTCAGGGCCAGGGAGTAGTCGATGCCTGCTGTCTGGACCGGCCGGATCCCCGCACCGGATACCGGGGCAACCGGAACGGCCGTTTCGGCCTGACCGGCATCGTATATGTCCGGATCCCGGTACAGGAACTGGGCAATGGCCATAAGCAGGGCAAAGGCGGCAAACCCCAGGATGATGAAGGCGGTCTGATATCCAAAGGCGGCAATGAGAACACTGGCCAGGATCGGGATGAAGAACTGCCCGGCACCGGTCCCCACTTTCACGATGCCCGTCATTTTCCCCCGGTTTCCTGAAAACCACCGGGCAATGGTGGTCAGGGCGATGACATCTACGGCAGACAACCCGATGCCGAACACCAGGCCGAACACCAGATAGAGCTGGAGCAATGTGCTGACCTGGGACATCAGGGCGAATCCCAGGCCCAGAAATACGGCGGCAATGCTCATGAGCAGTCTGGGACCGATGCGGTCGTTGAGCCGGCCCACCATCATGCCGAACAGTCCGGTGATGAAAAACGCGGCCGACGATGCCCCGGCAATGGCGGCCCGAGACCAGTCAAACGCCTCCATCAGGGGAGTGAAAAACACACCAAAGGAGATATAGGTGCCCACCCCCACAGCCTGGATACTGAAGCAGGCCGCTGTGATGATATGGCCGTAGCTGTCCCGGCTTCTCCGGGCGCGCGGTACGGTCATGCCGGGACTGCTTTTGTGATCACCCGGTCCGGCCGGCCGGTAAGCGTGGCATGGATCATTCGTTCCATGAAAATGGGATCACCGGACGCTGTTTTCGGGGCCTTGTCCTTGATGGACAGGGTCACGGTACGGCAGGAGGTGCCGGCGGCCCGCCCCAGATCCCGGACTTTGTTCACCAGGGTATCCCTGGCAAAGGTGTCGGCCGCCTCAAAGTCTTTGAACTGGCGGGTGCCGGCTATGCCTTCCACCATGAACCCGCCCTGGTGGCCCGGGGTGATGCGGATCTGGCGGTGAACCATCACATCCGAGGTGATGGCACCGATGGCATTGGCCACGTCTGCATCCGGCGGCAGGATCGCCTCGGCCCCCAGGGCCAGGGCCGCATCCGGCAGGAAAAAACCGATGGGGGCCCCGATGCCGATCACCGGCCGCTTCAGGTCGATGCGCACCTGATAATCCGGGCTGCCGCCTGCCATCAGGTTGTCGATCAATGCCTGGCACACCGGGCAGGCAGTCAGTCCGTCCGGATCGATTTCATCATCCAGCTGCCGCTTGAGCAGTTCCAGGGTCAGGCCCCGGATCCCTTTGTCAAGGAGCATCTGGATCATCTTTTCCAGGTCCATGCCGGCCAGCCGGGCCATGAATCCGGCGTATGCCTGAGCCGCGTCCCGGTCCCACCGGGTGAATTTTTCCTGGATATGCAGCAGGTCGGTGAAGGTCAGACCGCACCGCTGGATGGCGAACCGTTCCTCCAGCCGGGCCAGGGGCAGGCCCGCTTCCGTGAGGACCCCGGTTTTTGCGATCAGTTCTTCAATGGAAAAGGGCCGTCGGGTCACCAGGGACAGCACCTGTTCTTCCATGGGGGAGAGGCGGGACAGGTTCACGGATCCGGTGGCGGTGATCACCTGCATTTTTTTCGTGGCGGTGGTAAACCGGTTCATGTTCTGTTTCACATACGCCAGGGCCGCGTCGGTACCGGGGCGGTTGGCGGCCAGCCATGCCATGGGAGCCACCCGGCCCGGCCCGATGGAAAATTCCCCTTTTTCAAACAGAATCCGGCTGTCACCGCCCAGTCCGATGGTGCGGATGTCCAGGGCCTGGACATGGGTGCGGCGGCCCCCGACCCGGGAGCCTTTTTCATTGAGACGGACCAGATTGTTTTTCAACGCGGCCGTGTCCGTGGTGGTGCCGCCCATGTCCACCACCAGGGCATCGGTTTTGCCGGTGAGATGCCGGGCCCCGGCCACGGATGCGGCCGGACCCGACAGAATGGTTTCCACGGGCCGTTTTTTGGCCATGGCCGCATCCATCAGGGTCCCATCCCCTTTGACCACCACGATGGGGGCCGTGATATTGAATCGTTCCAGCACCTGCTCCAGGTCGGTCAGCAGGTGTTTGAGCCGGGGAATGATCCGGGCGTTGAGCATGGCGGTGACGGCCCGGGTCTCAAAATTCAGGGTATCGGACAGTTCATGGCCGCAGGTGACGAACAGGCCGGTATGGTCGGACAGCACCTGTTTGACCGCCAGTTCGTGGGCCGGGTTCACCGCACCGGCATACCCGGACACGGCAAAGGCGGTGACCCCGTGGCGGTGCATCATGTCATCGGCAATCTGCCGGACCTGGTCCGGGTCCACCGGGGTTTTTTCCCGGCCGGCGATATCCAGTTTGCCTTTGATCACGGCTTTGGGGGAATAGGCAATGGTGTGTTCATCCAGGCCCGGGGGCGGCATCAGCAGCATGCCCACGGTCTGGCCTTCGTTTTCCACGATGGCGTTGGTGGCCAGGGTGGTGGACAGGGCCACCAGCTCTACGGAAGCCAGCGGATCCGGGTCCAGTTGGGCAAGCGCATTTTCGATGCCGATGGTGAAATCCCATTTGGTGGTCAATGCCTTGGCTTTGCAGGCGGTGGCGCGGTTTTCCAGGTCATATACCACGGCATCGGTGTAGGTGCCCCCGGCATCGATGCCCAGGCCGGTATGGATTTTCAGGCCGGCGTCCGTGTCGGGCCGGTCGGGCCCCACCACCACAGTTGTATCCCGGCCTTCGACATCGGTTTCATGATGCCAGGCCGGACTGGCGGACAGGGTAAATGTCACCGGATCAAAGGCGATGGTATGGCCGGGAGGCACCATCAGAATGTCGGGGGTGGATTCGGTGATGGTCAGCATCTGGCGGATCAGACCCTGGTCTCCCTTGATCCGTTCAAACCGCCATCCGTATTCATCGGCCATCTCCTTTGCCATCTGCTCGTATCTGGCAGCCTGGCCGGACCGGGTTTCGATGAACGCGGCCCGCTGATAGTTTTTCTGCCAGGAGTTGAGAAACGCAAATGTGTGGTCGGCGGTTTTTTGCCCGTGGGATTTTTTCACATCCTC
>JAABTO010000172.1 GCA_011389835.1 Desulfotignum sp.
TGCCCGCCGGCCCTGTACCCTGGATGATCTGTCCACCATCCTGGGACTGCATGTGAGTGAAATCAACAAATATCTGGACGTGATGACGGCTGACAACAAAATCATTGCCGTGCATCAGAACAGAGGCATTTTTTATCAGACACCTGAATAATGCGCACTCATTTTTATGACACACAGACACGCCAGTCACGGTGACGCAGAACGAATTTTCATTCCGGCAGGATCCGGTCAAAGGTCAGGGCGTGTGATTGAATGTGCTGTTCCAGCGCAGGCATGCCGATCAAGGGTGTTTTTGAATAGGGAATGGTCTGGACGGGAATCCCGGGGAACAGGAATGTCTCCCGGGATGTCTGCGTTTCCGATCCGGTCCTGTCATTGCAGATCAGCCCCCGGGGCTTGATGACCTGCCGGTCCAGGTGTTCGATCACCCGCCGGGTTTCCGCCACGGACAGGGCATCCTGGTTGTAGACCACATAAAAACTGGTCTTGTCAGGATCTTCAAACAAGGCTTTGAGGGCCTGATACTCGGATTTGATCTTCAGAATCCGCTGCAGGATCTTGTCCCGTTCAAAGGTTTTTCCAGCCATTGTGATCCGGGAAATGATCTCTTTTTTTTCGTTGATCTGTTTGCGCAGCTTTTCCAGCTGATCCGTCCAGGTCAAAGACAGGGAAGGCAGATTGAAAAACCGCAGGGACAGGGCCGTGGGCGGCATGTCGATCACCAGAAAATCATGGGTTTTGTACCGGGCCGCAAGTTCGGTGAATGCGGAGACCAGGGCGTACTCCTCCATGCCCGGAGAAAACTTGAGAATATCGAAATAATGGTCCAGGTTGAACGCGGTGAGGTAGGCAAAGCTGGCCTTTACCTGGGCCACAGTTTTTGACAGGTAGCGTTTGATCTCTTTGTCCCGGTCCATCTGGAGCACTTCCAGGCAGGGCCCCATCGTACAGGCTTTGTCCGACATGATGGTGTCGAAAATATCGGCCTGGTTATGGGCATCGTCAAAAGAAGCCAGCAGCACTTTTTTGCCCTTTTCCCTGAGCACCAGGGAAACCAGGGCAGATGCCGTGGATTTCCCGGTCCCGCCCTTGCCCAGAAAAAAAAGTGTGCGCAGCGACGTCATGGGTCACGAAATATCGAACACGGAAAACAACCGGGACAACGGCTCGTTTGACGTGTTCATCCTTTCCAGCAGCAGCATCAGATCCTTTTCCATCAGCGGCAGCAGATCCAGACTCAGCTGGGCCGGCGGGGACGGCATGCCGACAAACGATCCCTGGACCAGCAGGGCAAAGATATATTCGAGCTCCTCGCATTCAGCTTCGATGCTGTTGACCGCTTTGGCCCGGGCCACCTCGTCCGCGGCCCGCCACCAGGTGGCAGCCTGATTTTTCATCCGTTCCCAGAAATGTGTGCCGTTACCGCTCATGTCACCCGGAATATTTTTTTATCAAAATCGATCCGCTGCTGTGATGGATAATGATAATACATCGCATACAGTCCCATCAAAACGATGGCTGCCGAATAAAACCGGGGAAACTCGCACACCACCGCTGCAAAGGCCAGGTACACCGTTGTCTGGGAGATCTGCAGCAGCCGGCGCTGAAACGTCAAAAACATGGCCGCATCCACATGACGCCGATATCTCACGGAATGGGCGAACAGGGTCCGCAAAAAAAGCGGGCCGGCAATGGCGGTGACCGCCGCCGCCACAAACACGGTGATGTGAACTCCGGAGGGCAGCATCAGCCGGCCCGGCGGAATCAGGCTCAGTGGGACTGCCAGGCCCAGGACCACAAACAGGCCCAGGCCCGGCAGCACCAGTATCATATAGTGTTTTTGAAGTGTTTTGTGCATGTTCTCCAATGGCCGGAACCTATCTGTTTTCCGGTGCGATCTGACCGCCGGGGGTCATGGTCATAAACCGCAGAACCCCTTCCACCGTGATCCAGACCGCCAGGATCAGGATAATGGCATTGACCACCTGGAGCAGGGTGTTGTGGGCGTTTCCAAAACTGCCCTGGTTCAGGATCAACGCCCAGATGGTCATCACCATCATGAACAGGGCCGGGATCCCGGATATCAGCCACTTCACCCCCCCCTTGTCCTTGAGATACACAGTGATGATGATCAGGGCCAGACCGGCCAGGGTCTGGTTCACCGCCCCGAACAGGGGCCACAGCCTCAGGGCCCCGTTTCCGCTGGGACCGGTGGCAAAGGCCAGCAGCAGGGCCGTTCCCACCGCCAGAAAGGTGGTGACATATTTGCCGGTCAACGCGGTCAGCTTGACACTGTCAAACAGCTCGGACAGGATATAGCGCTGGATCCGGGTGGCGGTATCCAACGTGGTGCCGGCAAACGACGCCACAAACACCCCCATGATAACCACGGCGATGCTGGCCGGGATGCCGAATGCCGCAAGCATGTTGGCGGACCCGTCCACAAACGCCGCCACTTTCGAACCCAGACCGGCCGCCGCGGCCCAGGAGGAATAATGGGTGGTCCAGGCGGCCACGCCCACCAACGTTTCACCGGACTTGGTCACATATCCCATGCCGATACCGGCAGCCACCGCGATGATCACCAGGGTGGCCAGGGCCCCTTCCATGAGCATGGACCCGTATCCCACAAACAGGGAATCGGTTTCATACCGCACCTGTTTGGCGGATGTGCCCGAAGACACCAGGGAATGAAATCCGGAAATGGCACCGCAGGCAATGGTGATGAACAGAAACGGCCACATGGGCGGGGCTTCGGCGGGGCTCATCTGCACTGCCGGCGCCACGATGGACAGATCGGCAAAAAATGCGGAAAAGAAAACACCGATCATCAGCAGAACCATCACGATCATGAGCTGATGGGAGTTGATGAAATCCCGGGGCTGCAGCAGGGTCGTCACCGGGAGGGTGGAGGCGATAAACGCATAGATCAGCAGCACGATTGTCCAGACGCCTGTCGGCGGAATCCCTGCAATGGTCGGCATTGTAATGGGCAGAACCGCACCGATGAACACGGTCACATACATCAGAACCACGGCAATGATGGACCAGGTAATGATACTTTTGCCCTGTTTGTAAATGGCATGGCCCAGGTAAAGGGCGATGGCCACCTCACACCAGACCGGCAGCACAGATGTGGGATACATGGCAAACACCACGGCGATCACCAGGCCGAATATGGCGATCACGATCCACAACTCCAGAAAGACGATGAGAAAAAAGAAAAACCGGGTCCGGGCGTTGACATATTTCGAGGTGTAGTCGGCAATGGATTTTCCCTGATTCCGCATGGAAATGATCAAGGCCCCGAAATCATGCACCGCACCCATGAAAATACTGCCGAAAAACACCCAGATCAGGGCCGGCACCCATCCCCAGATAATGGCGATGGCCGGTCCCACAATGGGACCTGTGCCCGCGATGGAGGTAAAATGATGGCCGAAAATCACCTCTTTTTTGGTGGGCACATAGTCCACACCATCCTCCATGGCAACCGAGGGCACCTCCGCGCCCTGGGTCAGCTGAAATATCTTTTTCCCGATGAACCGGCCATACACCTGATACATGAGAATATAACCGACAAAGGAAACCACCATGATCAATAACGCATCCATTTTTTTCTCTCCTCCTTGTGCTGTGAGATGAAGCCGTTAATATTAAATCACGGCAAAAACGGTCGGCACCGGCCGTTTTTGTCTGGGAAAACCCCTATGTCATTTCTGCAACCAAAGATGTGTATCTCCATAACTTTTTTTGAATACTGCAAAATAAATGCCATTATTTTTTCCCGACAAAACAATGCTGTTTTTTCTTCATATGCCTGTAAAGCAGAAAAGTAAACCCCAAAAAAAACGTGAGCTCCGCTTCAATTGATGCAAAAACGCGACTTGTTCACCGGAGCGTTGACGTGGTCTGTCAAATGAATTATAGGATCCCTTATCGGATTTGTTTTAAACCACAACGTGTAGACGGAAAAAAACAGAATGGTCGTTCAAGGCGTTGCCGGTCTGATCGCTTTTGTCGGGTTGGCATGGGTGATCAGTGAAAACCGGGGCCGGGTAAAAATCAAAACCATTGTCACAGGCATCGGCATTCAGCTGGTGTTGGCGCTTCTGTTTCTCAAAGTTCCGTTCCTGAGCCAGGGATTTGCCCTGCTCAACCAGGTGGTCCTGGCGCTTGAACAAGCCACCCGGGCCGGCACCTCCATGGTGTTCGGCTACCTGGGAGGCGGTCCTTTGCCTTTTGAAGAGACGGCTGCCGGCGCATCCTTTATCCTGGCATTTCAGGCCCTGCCCCTGGTGCTGGTCATGAGTGCGTTGTCGTCTCTGCTGTTTTACTGGCGGATCCTGCCCTGGGTGGTCAAAACGTTTTCCCGGGTGCTGGAGCGGCTGTTCGGTTTAGGCGGAGCCGAAGGGCTGGGCGTGTCCGCCAATATTTTTGTCGGTATGGTGGAGTCTCCCCTGTTCATCCGGCCCTATGTGCAATCTTTGACCCGCAGTGAACTGTTCGCTTTGATGACTTCGGGCATGGCCACCATCGCCGGCACCATGATGGTATTGTATGCCAACCTCCTGGGGGACATCATCCCCAATGTATTGGGCCATATCCTGGCCGCCTCCATCATCAGCGCGCCGGCCGCCATCACCGTGGCCAAGATCATGATCCCGGAAACCCGCCCCGTTACCTCCGGAGAGTTGTCCGAACCGGACCCGGCCGCCAGTTCCATGGATGCCGTCACCCGGGGCACGCTGCAGGGCGTGGAACTGATCATCAACATCATTGCCATGCTCATTGTGCTGGTGGCACTGGTGCACCTGGCCGACACCCTGCTCAACCTGGTTCCGGATGTGGCGGGAGCACCGCTGACCCTGCAACGGATTTTCGGGTGGATCATGGCGCCGGTGGTCTGGCTCATGGGCGTTCCCTGGGCCGAAGCCGGGATCGCCGGCGGGCTCATGGGCACCAAGACCATTATCAATGAATTCGTGGCCTACCTGAACCTGGCCGGGCTCCCGGCAGACAGCCTGGGACCCGACAGCCGCCTGATCATGCTCTATGCCATGTGCGGATTTGCCAACCCCGGCAGCCTGGGCATCATGATCGGGGGTCTGGGCACCATGGCCCCGGACCGCCGGGGTGAGATCGTGTCTTTAGGACTCAAATCCATTGTCGCCGGCACCATCGCCACCTGCATGACCGGCACCATTGTGGGATTGATCGGCTGACAGGGACGCCTGAATGGCCGAATACACCGACCGGGTGACCGGGGTGGGAATGCCCAGCTCAGCCCCCTGCCTCAGAATCGTTCCCCCGTATAAATCGCCTTCGTTCACCCGGCCTTTGGATGCCACATCCCGCTGAAAGGATGTTTTCGTGTCATAGGGAAATTGAGCCGCCATGGCCAGCTGATTTGAGATGACATGTTCCGGCAAATGAACCCCTCTGGCGGTGGCAATGGCATGGATTTCCCCCATGATTTCACGGGCGGTCTGTGTCGCCGCTGGATCGGCAGCCACTTCACCGATGGTTTTGTTGAAAAACACCGTGGCCAGCGCAAAGGATGCAATAAACAGGTATTTGCTCCAGATATCCGGATACGGATCAGTGCGCCATTGGTAGTTGATCTGCATGGCATCCAGAAAATCGGTAACGGGTTGCGGATCGAACCGTTCATGTTTCGGATCGGCCCCGAATAAAATTTTGCCGTCCCCGCCACTCTGATAAATCACGCCGGGCGACTGGATATGGGTGCCGACATACACGCAGGCAGGCAGGATCACACCAGTGGCCATATTTTTTCTGATCCGCTCATAAATATCGGCCCCGTTCAGCAACGGCAATATAACGGTATTTTCATGCACCTTGGGAACAATGGCTTTGACGGCACCATCCAGGTCATAGCTTTTAACACAAAGAAAAATCAAACCCGGATCAGGCAGGTCTTTCATATTGTCCGTGGCTGCCGCCGGCACCCCGGTAATGGTTTTGTTCTCAGAAATCAGTGTGATCCCGTTTTGTCTGATTGCCTTGAGGTGATCCCCCCTGGCCACAAAAAAACAATCATAATCCAATGCATGGTCATGATTGCATGTGTAGGCGATTTTAGCTCCGAAAAATCCGCCGATCCCGCCGGTGCCGTATATACAGATACTGTGGCGTTTCTTTGTGTTATTCATGTCCGGTTTCCCTGTATAGCAAATCCATCATTTTCCATTGTTTTTCCACTTTCAGATAGGTGATGTTTTTCAACGGCTTTGGGGGAACAAAAGACATGGCCCTTTCAGACAGGGCCGTAATGGACAATGCCGGGTTCACCCCGAGGTTGGCCGGGATCATGGACCCGTCCGCCACCAGCATGTTTTTATACCCCATGACCTGGTTTCTGTCATCGATCACCCCTTTTTGCGCATCTTTGTGCGCACTGCATCCCCCCATGATATGGGCTGTGATCGGCGCGTTCATATACACTTCTGAAAAGATGCTGGCAGGAATGCCGTCCACCCGCCGGGCCAGGCGCCGGACAAAATCATTGGCAATGGGGATAAAGACCGGATTTTTTCTGTCACTGGCCTGGCGGGATCCCAGGGTTTTGACAAACGGCCAGATCCTTCGGTGTTTCCGGGACACATCCAGGTAATTGTCATGGGTCTGCATCACCAGGACAATCAGGTTTCTGCGGGCAAATCCAACCGGATTCAGCAACCGGAAAAACGACACCGGATGCTGAACCACATTGGCGACATACCGGCATATCCGGGGAATTCGCCCTCCGCCGTCGGTCATCAACACCCCTAAAATGCCAAAAAAATCATTGCCTTCGGCATACCGGACCGGTTCCATGTGGGTATGGTCGTCCGGAAACACGCTGGAGGTGATGGCCACCCCTCTGGAAAAATCTGCGGTTTTGTCATTGGCCCTGACCGACAGAAGGTTTTCACTGTTGGTTCTGACCCGCTTCCCCAGCTGGTCCGACAAGTTGGGCAGCCGGCCGTTTTCCTTCATGGTCAACAGCAGGGACAGGGTCCCCAGAACCCCGGCGGACAGCACCACGCCTTTGGTGCGATACACCGTTTCAGGACCTCGGATTGCCGTGGTCTTCACAGCCGTGATCCGGTATCCGGCCGACCCGTCATCCGACAGCGGAAAGATATCCGTCACCCGGTGTTCAGGGATCACCCGGGCGCCGAATTTTTCCGCAAAAAACAGGTAATTTTTGTCCAGGGTGTTTTTGGCATCTTTCCGGCACCCGGTCATGCAGGCCCCGCACAGTTCACACCCCACCCGGTCCGGTCCTTCCCCCAGAAAATAGGGATCTTTGGCTTTTTTCCTCTGTTCGCCGAAATACACCCCCACCCGGGTTTTGCGAAAAGTGTGTTCCCGGCCGTATTCCGCCGCCGTCTGCCGCATCAGATGATCTGATTCTCCGATATACCGGTTTT
>JAABTO010000030.1 GCA_011389835.1 Desulfotignum sp.
AATCGGAATTCAACCGCGCAGCAGATCTGAGTCACTCCCTTAAAGGCGCGTCCGGCAATGTGTCTGCCACGGCATTGTTTGAATCGGCCAAAGCGCTGGAACAGGCCTGCCGGCAGAAGCGGGAACAGGATGTTTTGCCCCTGCTGGCGCAGGTTCGGTCGGCATATGAAACCGTCTGCCGGTCGGCCGGCCGGTTCTGCGAACAGATCGCGTCTCAAAAAAGCAATGAACCCAAAAATGCATCCCCGCCCGGCCCGGATGACACAAACCAGGATATGGCCGCCCTGTTACAGTCTCTGATGGACAGCCTGGATCAGTGCGATCCGGTTCTTTCCCAAACCCTGGTTCGGGAAATGGCCCCCCGGATTCAGAACACCTGGCAAAAAGAGATGGATCATCTGACCAGGGCCGTTAAAAACTATCAGTTTGACGAGGCCAGAAAATATGTGACAATGCTCATCAAAAAGGCGGGGGTCTGAAAGTGAGCATAGATGAGAGATTCATGAAAACGATCGAGGACTGCATGATTCTGCTGGTGGATGATTCCAGATCCAGCGTGAACATGCTGGTGAATGCCCTCAAGAATTTTTGCAGACTCGGTGTCAGTCTCAATGGTGAAGACGCGGTCAGGTTTGCCAGGCAGAACCTGCCGGATCTGATACTGCTGGATATCATCATGCCCGGCACAGATGGATTTGCCGTATGCGACACGCTCAAGGCAGATCCCCGGACCCGGGACATTCCCATTATCTTTATCACGGCCATGGACGATCTGAGTCACAAAACCAAGGGGTTTGATGCCGGGGCTGTGGATTATATCACCAAACCGTTCGATATCACCGAGGTCAAGTCCCGGGTGAGGACCCATCTGACGTTGAAGCTGGCCGGTGAAGCCCTGAAAAACCAGAATGCCATTCTGGAGGAGACCGTCCGGGAACGGACCCGGGACTTGCGAAAGACCCAGATCGAGGTGATCGACCGTCTGGGCAAGGCCGCGGAATACCGGGATCAAAACACCGGCACCCATATCAACCGCATGAGCAAATACTGCCGGCTCATGGGCAAGGCCCTGGGACTTTCCCGGGAAGAATATGAACTGCTGGACCTGGCCGCCACCATGCATGATGTGGGAAAGATCGGGATTTCCGACAATATCCTGCTCAAACCCGGAAAACTGGATAACATGGAATGGGAAGACATGCGGTCCCATACCCGCATCGGAGAAAAACTCCTGTCCGGGGGGTCGTCCCGGCTGCTGGATCTGGCCCGGGTCATTGCCATGACCCATCATGAAAAATGGGACGGGACCGGGTACCATCAGCGGCTCAAAGGCAGGGAAATTCCGCTGGTCGGCAGGATCGCCTGTATCTGCGACGTGTTTGACGCCCTGATTTCCAAGCGGCCTTACAAAGACCCGTGGCCGGTGGATAAGGCCCTGGCGGAAATCAAAAAAGGCAGCGGCGAGTTTTTTGATCCCGAACTGGTAGAGGTGTTTCTGTCGCTGGAACCGGAAATCAGAAAAATCATTGAAACCCATCAGGATTGATGTTTTCAGGAGGGCACATGTTCGCCAACCCCGAGAATGCCGAAAGAGTCATGATGCGATACAAAATCATCTCCGTTTGTCTGTTTGTCTGTCTGTTGAGCGCGCCGGCACTTGCCTCCCGAAAACAGCAATTGTTTGAAACCGGGATCGACCATTTGAAACAGCAGCGGTACGAAGATGCCGTCCAGATATTTACCGAATTGATCGCGCTGGATCCGGACAACCCGGAAGCGTATAAAAACCGGGGTGTGGCCCACATGAAACTGGCCCAGTACGATCCGGCCATTGTGGATTTTGAAAAGACCAGACAGATGACCCCGGATCTGGAAGGGCTGCACAGCAATCTGGGCGTGGCCTGGTATTACAAGGGGGAATACGGGAAAGCCATTGCACACTATGACATGGAGATTGCGCTGTCTCCGGACAGCCATTATGTCTATTTCAACCGGGCCATCTGCCGGGCCGAACTCAAGCAATATGACAAGAGTTTTGATGATATCACCAAAACCCTGGCACTGGTGCCGGATTACTACCCCGCCTACTGCCTGAAAGGGGATCTTTATCTGGAACTCGAAAACACAGAATCTGCCCGGGCCGCCTATGAAAAAGCCGTGCAGATAGGTCCTGAAAAAACCTATGCCAGAAATCAGCTGGAAAAATTGGGCCCGGCCCCTGTTGCCCGGGCCCCTGAGGAAAAAGCAGGCGATCCGGCATATGAAATCCAGACCGGCGCGTTCCGTGTACAGGAAAACGCTCAAAAGCAGGTGAAAGCGCTGCGGGAAATGGGATATGACGCCCGGGTTCTGGCGTTGACCCGTCCCGGCAAAAAGATCTGGCACCTGGTGCGGATCGGCACCTTTTCCGAGCTGAAAACAGCAGAACGTTCCATGGCAACGTTTGTCGAAAAAACCGGGATGAAAGCCTATGTCAGGCCCTGGAACCGGTTTTGAATTCACTGCCCGGCACCTGGATGGATGTTTTCTGCAGGACCCTGCGCCGGGGCAGCCGGGACCTGGGCATTTTTCTCACCGACACGCAGGTGGATCAGATGGCCTGCCATGGGGCTGAGCTGGAAAAATGGAACCGGCACATCAATCTCACCGCGATCAAAGGCCCGCAGCATATTGCCCGGAAACATTTTCTGGATGCACTGGCCATTGATCCCTACATTCATTCACGATCCGGACAGTTTCTGGACATGGGCACGGGCGGGGGCTTTCCAGGGCTGCCCCTGAAGCTGCTGAACCCGGACATCCAGATGATGCTGATGGATGCGTCCCGCAAAAAAATCCATTTTCTCAAACATGTGATCCGGATGCTGGGGATCGACGGGATCGAGGCGATCCATGGCCGGGTGGCGGATTTGCACAATGATGGTGCGTCTGCCGGACGGTTTCAAGGCATTCTGGCCCGGGGCCTGGCGGATCTGGGTCGTCTGACCGAAATGGCCGCGCCTCTGCTGGCCCCGGCCGGAGTTCTCTACGCCTTGAAAAGCCCGGATGCCGGAGAGGAGATCACTGACAGCCTGGAATACAGGTTTTTCATTACATGGGATGATTATGAATTGCCGGATGGCAATGAAAAAAGGTCACTGGTCCGGCTGTCTGTGAAATAAAAAAAAGTTCCTGAATTGTTTAAATTCAGGAACTTTCGGGTCGGTCTGTCAGGTATGTCTGAGATAACACCCGGAGGTGTCTTAGAGCACCGTCACATTCTTGGCGGAAGGCCCTTTCTGGCCTTCTTCAATGTCAAATGACACCCGGTCCCCTTCATTGAGGGATTTAAAACCAGTTGAATTGATTCCTGTATGATGTACAAATACATCTTTTCCACCGCCTTCAACTTCGATGAATCCAAACCCTTTTGAGTCGTTAAACCATTTTACAATACCGTTTGCCATGTCGGCGCTCTCCTGTAATAAAAAAATAAAAAAAATCAGTCTGCTTCGGGGTGTAATCTCTTGTGAATCAGAAACTGCGCCCTTCTGCGGAAACTATTCGTCAACTTTTTCAAGCTGATTCTGCGATTATAGATATCTAAATATAAAAGTCAAGCGTTCTTTGACAGGCCCTGCAAATAATAAAACCGGTATTCTTGATTTTTGGACCGGTTTTCCGTATGTTGAATGCAATCACATCCGGTTTCCTATGACACCGAAGGAGGAAAAACAGGATATGCCCGGACTGAGAGTCTCATATTCACGGGTACCCCGCCCGGGCGGTTTCACCCTTGTGGAGCTGATGGCCGCCGTCGCCCTGATCGGTGTTCTGGCGGGCATCGCCGTGCCGAATATCCTTGCCGTCCTGCCCGCGTTCCGGCTTCACTCCGCGGCCCGGCAGGTCATGACCGACATCAATTATGCCCGGGGCCGGGCCGCGTCGTTGAACCGGGAGTACCGGGTTCGATTTGATGTGAATACCGACACGTATGATGTTGAAAAAGGAGATAAATCCACGGGTTCCAACACATGGTCCCTCGAAAAGACAATCACCCGCCTGGCCGAAGATGACATCGATGTGGCATCGTCGACCCGGAACCCGGTATATGCCAGACCGACGGGAACCATGACGAACACGACCATCACGCTTCAGAATTCAAAAGGTCAGTCCCTTGAGATAACGACCTCCATCGCAGGGCGGCTTAAAAAAGGACCAATCACCCATTAGCGGGGGCGGATGAATGATGCATACCACGGATCTAAGCCAGAGCGGGTTCACCCTGCTGGAGGTGCTGTTTGCCCTTGCCATTTTTTCCATCGGGCTGCTGGCTGTCAATGCCATGACCACCATGGTGATCAACAGCAATTACAAAAGCAGGCATCTGACCACGGCGGTTCATCTGGCCCAGAACAAGCTGGATGAATTAACCGCGGGGTCATACGCGTCGGTGGTCGATGCCACAGAAACCGGTCTGGATTCCCAGGAGACGGCCGGTGCCGGTATTTTCGAGCGCAGGGTTTGTGTCACAGCCAGCACAGGCCCAGAGTACAAAACCGTGGAAATCATTGTCTCCTGGTCTGACCCGGATCCGCGGCAAGCGGCCTTTCAGACCATTATCGCCCGATGAACACAAACCGGCTGCATACCAGATGCCTGAATTTGTTCGGGAAACGACGGGAAAAGGCGTCGGATGGATTCACGCTGATTGAGATACTTGTGGCCCTGGTCATTACCGGTATACTGGTTACCGCGATATACCGCTTTTTTATCGGTCAGCACCATGCCTACACGGTCCAGGATCAGGTGATTGAAATGGAACAAAACGCCCGGGCCGCTTTGGACATGATCCGGCGGGATCTGCGCATGGCCGGATATCATGCCATGGGAAACCTTCTGATCAACCATCTGTCGGATTTTGTGCCGTCGTCATTTATCCCCGCCTACCCGGTCAAGGTCCACTTGGATGCAAACCCGAAAATTTCCAGCGGCGGCCCAGCCGGCCCGGATGTGATCACGTTTCTGTCGGTGATGCCCACCAGCAACAATCCCACGACCCTTTCCACCCCTGTTTCTGAAGGCAGCGCTCAGATCTCTGTGAATCTGAGCGCCACCCGGACAGACAGTCAGTACAATGTCGGGGATATCATCCATATCGGAACAGGGTCTGAATATGCCACTGTCACCGGCATTTCAGGCAGTACCCTGACAATCGACACCCACCCGGGGGATGACGGCGGCAACCGGGGCGTTTCACAGAACCATGCCGCCGGCACCCCCGTCGGGGAAATTTACGTGGTGAGTTACGCTGTTTTCAACGAGGACAATGATCCGTCATATGACCGTCATGATCCCGGGCATCCGGTGTTGAAAAGAAAAGTCAATGCCGGAGGGTTTCAGCCGGTGGCGGAAAATATCACAAACATGGAGCTGCGTCATCTGGGGGCCGGAGAAATCCAGGTGGTGCTGTCATCCCGGACGGACCGTCCGGATCATCGATTTCAAACCAATGATGGATACCGGGCGGTTACCGCCAGTGCCAGAATCAAGGCCCGTAATGCCGATACCGTAGCGGTGGGAACTGACTGTGCCGTGCCAGCCGCACCTGACAATCTGGTGCTGACCGGGTTGGATGAAAATTATCCCTGCAAAATCCACATGACCTGGGATCCGGTCGCCGGCGATCCGGGCTGTGAAACCGGCAAATATATCATTTGTTACGGCACTGTATCGAAATCCTGTGCAAACCGTGTCGATGCGGGCAGTGTGACGGCATATACGCTGGATGTCGCCGCCTTGACCGGGTGTACATATTATTTGACCGTGGCTGCGGTCAACAGTGCCGGAACCGGGCCGAAATCTGCGGAGCAATGTATCACCGATGCCCTGGCCCCTGCGACACCCACAGGGTTCACAGCAGAAAATATCAATGGCGTGGAAAGAAAAGTGGTGCTCTCCTGGAATAAAAATTCAGAGTGTGATCTGCTGGGGTATACGATTGAAGGCAAATCAGGGGCTGCCGATGGATTCGTCAAGATCAACGACCCGGTTATCTCCAGGGAACTGGACAGGTTTACCGATACTGACTTTGATGCGCCGATCGACTGTGCCACCTATTATTACCGGATCCAGGCACAAGATTTTTGTCCCAATGCCAGTGAGCCGACGGCGCAGGTGCCTGTTTTTCCCACTGCACCGGCGCCCCCTGGGGACCCTGTGTTTTCAACGGACGGCAGCGGTACAGACACCCTTGCCTGGACCCTGTCCACAGATGATTTTGACGTGCCGGGTCACAATGATCTGAATTATATCAGCGGGTACCGGGTCTATGGTCCGGACAGTGAATTGCTCGATGATACGCTGGCACCCGGAACCAATACCTGGGTCAGCACGTCTTTAAATGCGTATTACGATGTCAGTGCGGTCGATGCCTGCGGAAACGAAAGCGCGAAAGTGCGCTTTTCTTCTGAAGCCGGTCTGTGAGGCGGGCTTTCCGGAAATTGCGCTGTAACCCTGATGGATGCAAAGAAACGACATGTTTTTGAACAGTTTCAAACGAAAGAATGCCGGTTTACCGGTTTGTATAAAAAACCAATGTTTGTTGTCCAGTCAGAACGGGTCCGCCCTGATCATCTGTCTTCTCAGCCTGTCGGTGTTGTCAGTGCTGGGGACGGCCGCTCTTTTGATATCTGTCACCAACCAGACCATTGCCGGGAATTACCAAAGACAGACCCAGGCTTTTTTTGTGGCTGAAGCCGGGCTGCACAGAGCCATTGCTGAAATCAGAAACGATATCACCTGGAGAGGGGATACAACCGGGTCCACCAGTGAGGGGCATATGGAGATCGGAGATGTGTCAGCCGGGTATACCGTCACAACCCATGATGCTAGAGATGACGGCAATGGCCGGTATGACCCCCTGATTCCCGGGGGGTGTGTCAAACTGACATCCGAGGGGGTATTTCTGGATGCCGTCCAGACGGTTGAAACGCTTGTCAGGTTTTCTCCGGTTGACGGATCAAGGGCGGATTCTCCGCAAAAAGCGGTGGTCACGTCAGGCGACAATACCGGCAGTGACGGCCATGGGGTTTATGGATACGATCAACACGGCAGTGAAGATACCTCCAACATGGTGGAAACCGGTGCCGCATTGCCGGCGGTCAATCAGAAAGCGTTGAAAATCTTTGCGGATGTTTCTTTCACAACGCTTGAAAACGACCGGGTGGATGCAGACTTATCCGGCCGGACCGGTTTCTGGAGAAATCCACCCCAAAACACCCGCCCATACATTATCCATGTTTCCGGAGACATGAATATTTCCGGGAACCGTCATGTATACGGGATTGTTTTTGTGGAAGGAGAGGTGACCCTGGGTGACTCGGTCAGGGTACATGGCGTGATCTACGCCCCCAACGCCTTGTCTGAAACGGTCATCAACGGCATCACCGGGTATCGGTCGGTAATGGGACAGGTCCTGGCCGGCCCGGGCGGTGTCCATGCCGCAAACGATCATGCGGATGTGCAGTATGTCAAAGCGTACGTGGATGCATTCAACCATTTCGCAGGTGAGATGGTGAATGTCAATCCAGTGCCGGGCACCTGGCGCCAGTATTAGGACAATGATTGACATTTTTCCGGATCCGTTTTAAAAATACTTATTTAACCAGGGAAAGGGAGTCTGATGATACAAACGGTGAGATCGCTGTTGAGCGTGGTGGTGGCATTGATGTGCGTGCCGGGACTGACAGGATGTGCCAAAATATTTCCCGGCGGCCAGTCTGCAGAATCCCAGACCGCGGTCACGTCGGCTGTGTCCGAGTCAAGATCGGCAGCCAGAGCCCGTCAAACAGAGGCGGTGTATTATGATTTTGAAGATGTGCTGATTCCCGTGGAACTGTCAGTGGTTCAGGACAAAACCATGATCGTGTCCACCCCTGGATTCACCTCCGGGATTCTGATGCTCAGAGGAAGGGTTGAGCGGCGCTCGCTGATCAATTTTTTCAACAGCAACATGCTCAAGGACAACTGGGCCATGGTCAGCCGGATCGAATCTCCGAACATGGCGATTCTGGTGTTTGAAAAACCCATGAAATCCGCCGTGATTTCCATTAAAAGCGAACAGATCTTTACCTATGTCGAAGTCGGCGTGGCTGCCCGGGTGAATCAAAGGGCCCTGCCGGATGACAGGGATGGTCTGTCCCAGTCGGGTCTGACCCAGTGACTGTCTTAGAGGGCAAACAGGTTCTGTTAGGGGTGACCGGCGGGATCGCCGCGTACAAGGCCGTGGAGCTGGTGCGGCTGTTGAAAAAGGCCGGTGCAGGCGTGGATGTGGCCATGACGGGGGCGGCACTGCGGTTTGTGGGCAAAACCACATTTGAGGTCCTGTCGGAAAATCCCGTGATCACAAATCTGTGGGAAGATTCCCACGGGTCTGTGGCCCATATCGATGTGGCGGCACGATGTAATGCCGCCGTGATCGCACCGGCCACGGCCAACTGTGTTGCCAAGCTGGCCCACGGGCTGGCTGATGACGCATTGACCACCACGTTTCTGGCGGTGACGGCCCCGATCCTGATCTGCCCGGCCATGAACACCCACATGTATGAAAATATCCGGGTGCAGCGGAACCTGGACCTGCTGGAAAAAGACGGGGTGCATATTCTGGATCCGGACTTCGGGACCCTGGCCTGCAAAACCGTGGGGCCCGGCCGTCTGCCAGATCCCTGGCTCATTGCCGACCGGATCGAGCAGATGCTGACTTTCAAGGATCTGGCAGGGAAAAACGTGCTGGTGTCGGCCGGTCCCACCCTGGAACCCATCGACCCGGTGCGGTTTGTGAGCAACCATTCCTCCGGCAAGATGGGATATGCCGTGGCAAGGGCCGCTGAGATGCGCGGCGCGGCCGTGACCCTGGTGACCGGCCCGGTGAGCCTGTCGCCGCCGGTGGGCGTTGACACCGTTTTCGTGCAGACCTGCCATGACATGGCCGAGGCCATGCTGACCCGGATGGACGGTGCGGACATCATCATCCAGGTGGCGGCGGTGGCGGATTTCCGGCCGGACCAACAGGAAAACCTGAAAATAAAAAAACGATCCGACCAGGACGGCATGACCCTGACCCTGGTTCAAAACCCGGACATCCTCCGGGCCATGGGGGAGCGCAAACGGCCGGATCAGTTTCTGGTGGGGTTTGCCGCGGAAACCCATGATCTGGCCGCCAATGCCGTCAAAAAAATTGAAAAGAAAAACCTGGACATGATCGCCGCCAACCTGGTGGGAGGAAAAGACACCGGGTTTCAGGCGGATACCAATGAAATGACCATTTTTTTCAAGGACGGGTCTCACACCGGTATCCCGCTGATGGACAAGCCGGCCGTGGCCCACAAAATTCTGGATGCCGTCCTGGGACGGCTTGAACCGGGCCGCTGATTTTTTCCGCCATGACATCTTTTGAAACCATCATCCATGATCTGACCCAATATCTTCGGATTCAGAAACAGATGGGCATTGACCGGGTGCCGCTGTCTGACCGTTCTTTACAGATTCTGGCGGCCTGGGGCTGCCCTGTGCCGCCCCGGCAGCACTTCACCCATATGGGCCCGGCATCGGCCGCCGTGGTGATCGTGGATGGCAGGGGCACCTTTTTTACGGGGGAGGCCGGGGCCCTGCTGAAAAAAATTCTGCAGGCCATGAAACTGTCCGCCGACAGGGTCTGCCTGTGCAATGCCCCGGACCCGGATCAGGTCATGGGGTTTCTTGCGTCGGTTCATCCAAGGGTTGTGATCGCGTTGGGAGGCCGGGCCACCCGGGTGGTGACCGGAACAAAAGATCCTGTGGCAGCCATCCGGGGAACATTTGTCAACATCCGGGGCATCATGGTCATGCCCACGTTTCATCCGGCGCAACTGGTCGAGGACCCGGCCCTGAAACGCCCGGTGTGGGAAGACATGCAGCAGGTCATGCAGATGAACGGAATTGAGTCATGATTCTTGACAGATTCATCGACATTCTGGCTGCGGAAAAAGGATATTCCGCCCATACCTGCCGGGCTTACCGGTCCGATATCCTGAATTTTCTTGAGTTTTTTGCAGACCGGTCCAATGGCGCGGATCCGCCGGCGGCGGTGCAGTCATATTTTGAGGCAAACGCAGGCGATGTGGACAAGCAGGTCATGAAACAGTACCTGGCCGCCCAGGTCCGGGCCGGAAAGCAGAAACGAACCATGTCCCGGCGGTTGTCCGCGCTAAAGGCGTTTTTTGATTTTCTGGTGCGGGAAAAACTGATCCCTGCCAATCCGGCGGATGGAATTCCGTATCCCAAACTGGGCCGGCCCATTCCCCGGGTCTTGACCGTGGATGACGTGTTCCGGCTGCTGGATTCCATCAAAACCGGCACCTGGCTGGAAAAGCGCAACCATGCCATGTTTGAGACGTTTTATTCCACGGGCATGCGTGTTTCCGAAATCCATGGCTTGAACATGGGCCACATTGACTTTCACAACCAGGTGATTAGAGTGTCCGGCAAAGGCGGCAAACAGCGGATCGTGCCGGTGGGGCGCCGGGCCCTGGCAGCGGTGAGGCTTTATCGGGATACTGTGTCAAAGGACCTGGTGCCCGTTTTTGTGAACAAGGATTTCGGCCGCCTGTCCACCCGGTCCATTCGGCGGATCCTGGATCAGATCGTGACCCGGTGCGGCCTGCATGTGCCGGTGTCCCCCCATGTGCTGCGCCACTGTTTTGCCACACATATGCTGGATTCCGGGGCCGACTTGCGGGGGATCCAGGAAATTTTAGGCCATGCCAGCCTGTCCACCACCCAGGTGTACACCCATGTGAGCATGGACCATTTGATGCAGGTGTATGACAACGCGCACCCAAGGAGATGATATATTCATATGAGCAACGACACGTTTCACGGAACCACCATTCTGGCCCTGAGATCCGGTACCACCGTGGTGATGGCCGGTGACGGCCAGGTCACCTTAGGCAGTATCGTGACCAAGCACAAGGCCAAAAAAGTCCGCAGAATTTTTCATGACAAAATCATCACCGGATTTGCCGGTGCCACGGCAGATGCATTGACGTTGTCGGAAAAACTGGAAGAAAAACTGGAACGCTACAACGGCAACCTGACCAGAAGCTGCGTGGAGCTGGCCAGGGAATGGCGGACCGACAAATACCTGCGACGACTGGAAGCCATGATGATCGCCGCCGATCTTGACAATACCTATCTATTGTCGGGCAACGGGGACGTGATCGAACCGGACCAGGGGGTCATCAGTATCGGTTCCGGCAGCCCTGCAGCCCAGTCCGCCGCCATCGCCCTGATGGAAAACACGGATCTGTCTGCCCGGCAGATCGTTGAAAAAGCCATGAAAATCGCCGCCGACCTGTGCATTTATACCAACCATGAGGTCACCATTGAAGAACTTAACTGATACGGGAAACCCATTCATGAAAGATTTGAAACCCCGGGAAATCGTCACCGAACTGGACAAATACATCATCGGCCAGAAAGATGCCAAGAAATCCGTGGCCATTGCCCTTCGCAACCGCTGGCGCCGCCGTCAGGTGGAACCGGATCTCCAGGATGAGATCGCGCCGAAAAATATTATACTCATCGGTCCCACCGGCGTGGGAAAGACTGAGATCGCCCGGCGTCTGGCCAATCTGACCGATTCTCCGTTCTACAAGGTGGAAGCCTCAAAGTTCACGGAAGTGGGGTATGTGGGCAGGGATGTGGAATCCATGATTCGGGATCTGGTGGAACTGACCGTGAACAATCTCAAGGCCAGACAGCAGGATGCGGTCCAGGAAAAGGCGGCAAAGATCGCTGAAGAACGGGTTCTGGACATCCTGCTGCCGCCGACCCCCAAATCCGGCACCCGGTCGGACACCGGCACCCTCAAGCTGGCCGGCTCGTCTGATGAGGCCGTGGACATCGGCGCCGGCACCCGGGAAAAACTGCGGACCATGCTCAAAAACGGAAAACTGGATTCCCGGCAGGTGGACCTGGATGTACCGGACCAATCCTCCCCCATGGTGGAAATCTTTTCCAACGCCGGAATCGAGGAGATGGGCATCAATGTCAAGGACATGCTGGGAAATTTCATGCCCAAATCCACCAAACGCAGAAAAGTCAATGTCAAGGAAGCCCTCAAAATCCTGACCCAGGAGGAGGCGGCCCATCTGGTGGACATGGAACGGGTCAAGTCCGATGCCGTGGCCATGGTGGAGCAGTCCGGCATTATTTTTATCGATGAGATCGACAAAATTGCGGGAAAAGAAAAAAGCCAGGGCCCGGAAGTGTCCAAGGAAGGGGTGCAGCGGGATCTGCTGCCCATTGTGGAAGGCAGTTCCGTGCCCACCAAGTACGGGATCGTGAAAACCGATCATATTCTGTTCATCGCGTCTGGCGCGTTTCATGTGTCCAAACCCTCGGATCTGATTCCCGAACTTCAGGGCCGGTTCCCCATCCGGGTGGAGCTGAGTTCTCTGGGGGCAAACGAGTTTGTCCGGATTCTGACCGAACCCAAAAACGCGCTGGTGCTTCAGTATATCGCGCTGCTGCGGACTGAAGGCGTGGATATCACATTCACCCAGGATGCCGTGGAAAAGATCGCGGCCATTGCCGTGGAGGTGAATGCAGCCACGGAAAACATCGGGGCAAGGCGCCTGCACACGCTCATGGAAAAACTGCTGGAAGAGATCCTGTTTTCAGCCCCGGATGTGGAGGACCCGAAAATCAAGATCGACGCGGCATTTGTCGAGGCCCAGCTCATGGGCATTGTGGAGAACCAGGATTTGAGCAGGTATATCTTATGAATCATTCAGCGGGCGAAGACCGCAATGTGGCGGATATTCTGGTGGAAGCCCTGCCGTATATCCAGCATTTTTCCACCAAAACCATTGTCATCAAGTACGGGGGCCATGCTATGGTCGATGACAAGCTCAAGCGGGATTTTGCCAACGACATCACACTGCTTAAGTATATCGGCATCAATCCGGTGGTGGTGCACGGCGGCGGCCCCCAGATCAGCAAGGTCCTGTCAGCCATGGGGATCACCTCCACGTTTATCAGAGGGATGCGGTATACGGATGACGCCACCATGGATGTGGTGGAAATGGTGCTGGGCGGCAAGGTGAACAAGGATATCGTGGCCCGGATCAACCAGGAAGGGGGCAGGGCCGTAGGGCTGACCGGCAAGGACGGCAGCCTGATCCTGGCGGAAAAGATGAAGATCTATGTGCAGGATGATCAGGAAAAACCGCCGGAGATCATCGATCCGGGCATGGTGGGGGATGTGAAGTCCGTGAACCCGGAGATTATTCATACCCTGACCGCCAAAGGGTTCATCCCGATTATCGCGCCCGTGGGTGTGGGCGCAAACGGAGAAACCTACAACATCAACGCGGATGTGGTGGCTTCCAGGATCGCTGCGTCTCTGGGAGCGGAGCGCCTGATTCTGCTCACGGATGTGGACGGGGTGCTGGATGCAGACAATGCACTGGTCTCTTCCATCGATGATCAGCGCATCAGGCAGATGATCCGGGATGAGCAGATCAAGGGCGGCATGATCCCTAAAGTGGAATGCGCGCTGTCTGCCCTCAGGAACGGGGTGAAGAAAACCCATATCATCAACGGCAGGATTTCCCATGCCGTGCTGCTGGAACTGTTCACTGACTCCGGTATCGGTACCCAGGTATTTGTGAATGGACCAAAAACTTAACACTTAACACTTAAAACTTCACATATAAGAGACGAATCATAAAGGGAAACCTATGGATACCCTGGAAAAAACCGATACGTTTGTGTGCGCCACTTATGCCCGTCAGGGAAAGGCCTTTGTCAGCGGCAGTGGCATGTACCTGACCGACGAGGACGGCCAGGTGTTCACCGATTTTCTGGCCGGCATTGCCGTGTGCAGTCTGGGTCACTGTCATCCCGAGGTGACCGCTGCCATTCAGGATCAGGCCGGCCGGCTGGTGCATGTGTCCAACCTTTTCTACACCCGGCCCCAGGCGGACCTGGCCCAGGCCCTGGCAAAAAACAGCTTTGCCGACCGGGTGTTCTTTGCCAATTCCGGGGCCGAGGCCAATGAAGCAGCCATCAAGCTGGCCCGGCGGTATTTTCAGCGCCAGGGAAACACGGACCGGTCCCGGATCATCACCATGACCGGATCGTTTCACGGCCGGACGTTGGCGACATTGACCGCCACGGGCCAGGACAAGGTCAAGGAGGGGTTTTATCCGCTGGTGCCCGGGTTTTCCCATGTGCCGTTCAATGATCTGACCGCCCTGGAACAGGCGTTGGATGACACGGTGTGCGCGGTGATGATGGAACCGGTCCAGGGGGAGGGCGGGGTGATCCCGGCGGAACCCGAATATCTGGCACAGGTCAGACAATTGTGCGATCAGACCGGCACCCTGCTGATTTTTGACGAGATCCAGACCGGCATGGGCCGGTGCGGCACGTTGTTCGCCCATCAGGGATATGATGTGACCCCGGATATCATGACCCTGGCCAAGGCCCTGGGCAACGGGGTGCCCATCGGGGCCATGCTGGCCACAGAAACAGCGGCCAAAGGGTTTGAACCGGGCAGCCACGGATCCACGTTCGGCGGCACGCCCCTGGCGGCTGCCGCCGGACTCAAAACCCTGGAACTGATCTCTGATCCCGGGTTTCTGGCCCGGGTCCGGGAAAAAGAAACATATTTCAAGGCACAGCTGGAAACACTGCAACAACGTCACTCCCGTATTACCGATATCCGGGGCAAAGGGCTGCTGCTGGGCATGGAAGTGGGGGAGGGGGCTGCGGATGTGGCAACCGGGTGTTTCAAAAAAGGGTTTATTGTGAACGCAATTCAGGATAAAGTCTTACGGTTTGCCCCGCCGCTGATTGTTCAGACTGCGGATATCGACCGGCTGGTGTCGGTGCTGGACAGCCTGTTATAACTGATTGAAGGAGAGAGTTGGTGTGAAAAAAGACCTGTTGTCACTGCTGGATCTGGAAAAAACGGATTTTGAAGATCTGTTCGACCGGGCACTGCAGCTGAAAAAAAGATATGCACAGGGTATCCATGACCGGGTGCTCACCGGCAAGAGCCTGGGCCTGATTTTTGACAAAAAATCCACCCGGACCCGGATCGCCTTTGAAACCGCCATGATCCAGCTGGGGGGACATCCCATCTATATGAGTACCCAGGACACCCAGATTTCCAGAAACGAGCCGGCCGAAGACACGGCCCGGGTGTTGTCCCGGTATATTGACTGCCTGGCCATGCGGACGTTTGACCATGCCCTGGTGGAAACGTTTGCTGCGGCCTCGTCCATTCCGGTGATCAACGCCCTGACCGATTGGTTCCATCCCTGTCAGATTTTAAGCGATATCATGACCATCATCGAGCACAAGGGCGGATACCGGAACGTGAAGATCGCCTGGGTGGGAGACGGCAACAACGTGGCCAATTCCTGGGTGAACGCAGCCAGTGTGCTGGGATTGACCCTGACGGTGGCCTGCCCGGAAGATCACATGGTCACGCAGCAGATTATAAAAGCGTCCGGCGCGGATGCCATGGATCACATCCGGTTCACCACCGACCCCAAAGAGGCGGTGAAACACGCGGATGTCGTGTACACCGATGTGTGGGCCAGCATGGGCGAGGAAGACGAACTGCAAAACCGGCTGGCCGCGTTTGACGGGTTTCAGGTGAACCGGGACCTGCTGACCCGTGCGGCTCCGGATGTGCTGGTGATGCACTGTCTGCCGGCCCACCGGGGGGAAGAGATCTCCGAACAGGTTCTTGAAGCGCCCGGGGCCGCGTTCTGGGATCAGGCGGAAAACAAGCGGCACATGCACAAAGCCATTCTGGAAACGCTGATTCTCAGGAAAAAGAGCGATGAGTGATAAATTATGGGGAGGCCGGTTCTCTCAAGATACCGATGCCCTGGTGGAAACATTCAACGCGTCCATCGATGTGGACAAGCGCCTGTATGCCAGTGACATCGAAGGCAGCATGGCCCATCTGAAAATGATGGCCAGACAGCAGATCATTTCAAAACAGGACGCAGAAAAGCTTCTGGCAGGTCTGGAACGGGTCAAGGCCCGGATCGAAAACAATGAGATGGCCTTTTCCCACCGCCTGGAAGACATTCACATGCATGTGGAAGATGCCCTGGGACAGGAATGCGGGGACCTGGCCAAGAAACTGCACACCGGCAGGAGCCGCAACGACCAGGTGGCCCTGGACATCCGGATTTTTCTGAAAAAAGAGACGCAACAGATCATGGACCGGATCACCGGGTTTCAAAAAGCCCTGGTGAATCTGGCACAAGCACACCTGGATGTGATCATGCCCGGGTATACCCACTTGCAGCGGGCCCAGCCCGTGTTGTTCGCCCATCATCTGCTGGCATATTATGAAATGCTCAAAAGAGACCGGGAGCGGTTTGCCGATGCGTACAAACGCATGGATGCCATGCCCCTGGGAACCGCGGCCCTGGCCGGCACCACCTACCCGGTGGACAGAGAGTACACCCGACAGGTCCTGGGGTTTGACCGGTTGTGTGAAAACAGCATGGATGCGGTGTCTGACCGGGATTTCATCATGGAGTTCATTTCCCATGCCGGCATCTGCATGATCCATCTGTCCCGGCTGTCCGAGGAGCTGATTCTGTGGTCGTCATCGGAATTCGGGTTCATCACCATCTCCGATGCCTTTACCACCGGTTCCAGCATCATGCCCCAGAAGAAAAATCCGGATGTGGCCGAGCTGGTCCGGGGCAAGACCGGCCGGGTGGTGGGCAATCTCATGGCCATTCTCACCACCATGAAATCTTTGCCCATGGCATACAACAAGGACATGCAGGAGGACAAGGAACCGCTGTTCGATACCGTGGACACCCTGTCCATCTGCCTGGAGGTGTATACAAGGATGTTTCCGCACATCACGGTGCATCGAGACCGGATGCGGACCGCCTGCGGCCGGGGGTTTCTCAATGCCACGGATTTTGCCGATTACCTGGTGAACAAGGGAATGCCGTTCCGGCAGGCCCATGCCGTGGCCGGCCGGGCCGTGGCCCTGGCCATAGCACAGGACAAAGAACTGGATGACCTGAGCCTGTTACAACTCAGGGAACTCAGCGATCTGGTGGACGAGGATGTGTATGAGTTCATCCGCCTGGACCAGGTGGTGGCCCGCCGGATTTCCGCCGGGGGCACCGGGTTCGACAATGTGCGGTCCGCCGTGGAAAAAGCCCGAAAGGAGCTGAATTCATGACATGGTTCAGAAAAAAGAGACACGCGGGCTTGATCCTGGGACTGTGCCTGATATGCGCAACAATGGCCGCCGGAATGGGCTGCGGCAAGAAAGCCCCGCCCCGGATACCGGAAAAGCCGGGCCAGGCTGTGGCGGCACCGGAGAATCTTGTAGCCGATGTGACGAACGGCCGGTTGACGCTGACATGGACCCATGAGACCGATCCGGTGGATGCCGTCGTTGTTCCCCGGTATTTTGAAGTATCCATGGCTCTGCCGGCGGATTGTGAAGGGTGCCCGTTCGTTTTCAGGACGGTGGGACAGGCGGCCATGCCGGACATGGTATTTCAGATGTCACTGTCTGATCCGGGCGTCCGGTATTTCAGGGTGCAGGCCGTGGGCGACCCTGATGTCCGGTCTGAATATTCCCGCACCGAGACGGTGGAGGTGCCCTGATGGCGGATGTTTCCACGGCCGTGCTGAGCATCGGGTCCAACAAAGGGGATAAACCGGGCAATCTTCATCTGGCCATTGCGTGTCTGGATACCCATGAACGAATCGATGTGCTGGCGGTGTCGCGGTTTTATAAAACCCAGCCCCAGAATTTTGTGGACCAGGACTGGTTTGTGAACGCGGCCGTGAAAATCAGGTGTGACACATCCGATCCCGGGGAACTGCTCAAAATACTCAAACAGATTGAATCCAGCATGGACAAACAGGGGAAATCCTTTCGGTTCGGTCCCCGGAAAATCGATCTGGACATCATCTATTTTGATGACCTTGTTTTCAAAAGCCCGGAGCTGGAAATCCCCCATCCCAGAATGCATGAAAGGCATTTTGTTTTACGGCCCATGTGTGATATAGATCCCGGGTCGGTGCACCCGGTTTTGGGCCGGACCACACAAGCATTGTTCAATCAGATTGAAATACAGGAAAACCAGGCGGTCATTCCCCTGGAAGAGGAGGAAGAAAACACGTGAAATTTTTTATTGATACAGCCAACATCGATCAGATCAAGGATGCCAACAGCATGGGCATGGTGGACGGCGTCACCACCAACCCGTCTCTGATTGCAAAAGAAGACGGGGAGTTCAAGGAGATCATCGCCCGGATCTGCAAAGAGGTGGCAGGCCCGGTGAGCGCGGAAGTCATCAGCCTGAAATACGACGGCATGGTGAGCGAAGCCAGGGACCTGGCAAAGATCGCCGACAACATCGTGGTCAAGATCCCCATGACCGTGGAAGGTCTCAGGGCGGTGAAAACCCTGACATCCGAAGGCATCAAAACCAATGTCACCCTGGTGTTTTCTCCGCTCCAGGCCCTGATGGCGGCCAAGGCCGGGGCCACGTATGTGTCTCCGTTTGTGGGGCGGCTGGATGACCTGGCCGAGGAAGGCATGGAACTGGTCAACGAGATCGCCCAGATTTATGCCAATTATGATTTTGACACTGAAATCATCGTGGCCAGTGTCAGAAGCTCGTTGCATGTGCTGGATTCGGCCCTGATGGGGGCGGATATCGCCACCATCCCCTATGGGGTCCTCAAAAAACTGGCCTCCCACCACATGACCGACAAGGGAATCGAAGCGTTCATGGCGGACTGGAACAAAAAGAACAGCTAAAAAACGTCCGGTCTTCCCGATTTCAGGTTGACAAAACAGCAGAAATCAAATAAATATAACATTTGTTTGACTGAGCGGGAATAACTCAGTGGTAGAGTGCGACCTTGCCAAGGTCGAAGTCGCGGGTTCAAATCCCGTTTCCCGCTCCACCTCAGGCGGCTTGGCCAAGGGGTAAGGCAACGGCCTGCAAAGCCGATATCCCCGGTTCGAATCCGGGAGCCGCCTCCATTCTGAATAATTAAGGGTTTGGGAGAAATTCCAGGCCCTTTTTTGTCTGGTTTGAAAGCAATTGTCCAACTTTCATTTTTCTAACAGGCTGGCACTCTGCAGTGCAGTTTCCATTAATCTGCGATTGCCACAAAGTCGATTTTTCTATACAATGTTCAGGTCGTCGTTCCCTGAAATTTTACCTTGATTTTTCTCGTGGGGTGTGATGTGATTCAATATAAATTATGACGACATTTCCACAGTGATTTAGAGGCCCATCGTCTTCAAACAATCTATTCAGGAGGAAGATTTATGAATATGAAAAAGAAGCACGCGTTCGCCTTTAGCTCCATTCCTTTCACCTTGGCCCTGCTGGCATTACTGATGATTCTCGCCTGCGGAGGAGAACCCGAACTTAATTCCATATCGGTCAATCCGGAGCAGCAGAGTCTAACCATTGGTGAAACCGTTTCCTTCACGGCAAAGGCCCTGTCTGAAAAAAGCGAACCCATGCCCGAAACCGCCATTCAATGGTCGGTGAAACCATCGGATAAAGCCGCCATTGACAGCTCAGGGGGTTTGACTGCCCAAAAACCCGGACAGGTCACGGTCATTGCTTCAGCTGGTGACATCTCAGGTAAAGCCCAGGTTCAAATCCAGGCCAAAAGCGTGGCTGAGATCAAGCTTCAAGCCGAAGCGGAACAGGCCCTTCCTCAGAGCACGATTCAGGTTAAGGGAAAACTTCTGGCCCAAGACAATTCTCCGGCTGGCTTTCAATCGGTCAGCCTGTCCACGGAAACCGAGGGCACGCAACTGTCAGCCCAATCTTTTGACGTGACAGAGCAAGGCGACTTCAGCTTTCAGATCACGCTCAGTTCCGAACCAGGCCCGAACACCGTTATTTTCAAGGCCGGAAATATTCAGGAAACCCTGGTCGTGGAAGGCACCAAAATTGTCAAACTCTTGATCCGTCCTGAACAGAAAATATTTGAGGTGAACGAGGAAGTTCAATTCAAAGTCGAGGGTCATGACCAGTTTGGAAACCATCGTTCGGTCGATGCTGAATGGACTGTCAGCGGCGACAAAGCTGAATTAAAAGACGGTGGTAGACTGAAAATGCTCTCCACAGGAGAAACCGTGATTGTGGCAGACTATAAAGATCTCACTGTGGGGCATCCCTTTCAGATTGTGCCGGGAAAGCTCGCTGAAATCGAACTGCATCCGGACAAGCTTTCGCTACAAGCCGGCCAAAGCGAATATATCAAAATCACCGGCCGAAACAGTCACGGCTACATTCTGCCGGTTAAAGCCACCTGGCATTTGAGTCAGGATCTGGGATCTATTGACCCGGACGGCATGTTCGTGGCAAAAAAAGCGGGAACCGGTACCCTGGCCGCCAGCCAGGATGATGTCTCCGCCACCATTCCCGTGGAGGTCAAACCCGGTTTTCTGGCGGATATCGAACTGCAGCTGGAAAAAACATCGCTTGTGGCCGGAGAAAGCATAGAACTCAAGGCCTCAGGATTTGATGCCTTTGGCAATTCCATCCCGGTAGAACCGGTCTGGAGTCTGGATCAGGCCCTGGGACGGATCGACCAGAAAAAAAATCAACTCACGGTGTATCAAAGCGGGGAAGGGGCTGTCAGAGTCCAGAAAGAGAATATTCTCAAAGCGGTTCAGATCAACGTCGCGCCTGCTTCACTGCACCGTCTGGAAATTTTTCCCGCCAACCCCACGGTCACTGCGGGAGAAGCGATTCATTTTCAGGTCAAGGGCTATGATCAGTTTAACAACCTGATCAGTGTCGAGCCGCAGTTCGAACTTCAGGATCCCCTTGGTGATCTCACAGGTGAGGGGATGTTCAAAGCCCTGGATGCCGGCAATACCGTTTTGAACGTCCAGGTTGGGGAGGTGCAGACCAGCACTACGCTGGCCGTGGTGCCCGGACAGATGGTCAAGGCGGTGCTGACGCCTGAGACGCCAGTGATCCTTCAGGCAGGAGAAGTCCAGGACTTCAATATTTTCGGTCTGGATGTCCACGAAAACACGGTCTATTCCAAAGCGGACTGGCATCTTCAGCCCTCTGACATTGGAACCGTTGATGCCCAGGGAGTGCTTACCGGCATAAAATCCGGGAAAGGATATATTCAAGCCACGATCCAGGATTTGAAATCAAAAGAAGCCATCACCCTTAAAACCCCGGTACAAATCCAGCATGGCGAACCGGTTCGAATCGATATCGAGCCGGAACAAACCAGCCTGGCCGCCGGTGAAAAACGCGCGTTTCAGGCGACTGTTTTCGATAAATTCGGCAACACCATCAACACAGCTGTCACCTGGAGTCTGGAAAACGAGACCATTGGCTCGATCAGCACAAACGGTATTTTCGAACCGGTCAAATCAGGAGAATGGACCATCACCGCCGGTCTGAAGAATGTTCTGGCCCATGCTCAAGTCTCTGTGGTTCCAGATGAGATCGCCTATAACAATATTACTCCTGCACAGTTGAGCCTCAAAGCCGGAGAAACCCAGAAACTGGAGGCTGTGAGCGAAGACAAATTCGGCAATGTGGTGGCTTCCGACGTGGTCTGGAAAGTCTTACCGGCCGAGCTCGGTTATGTCAACGATCAGAACATCTTTGTCGCCCAGAAAACCGGACAGGGCCATCTGACCGCCGTGGCGAATAATATCGCCCGGAAACTGCCTTTGAAAGTCGAAAAAGGGCCTTTGTCCCAGATCGAAATCATAACGCCCATACAGCAGATTCGATCAGGAACGTCCTTGACCTTCCAGGCGGATGGGTTTGATCCCGGTAGAAACCCCCTGGCCTTTCAAGCGAATTGGTCAGTCGTTCCAGAGGATCTTGGTCGATTAGACGAATCCGGCCGCTTCACCGCCGTTAAAACGGGTTCGGGCCAGGTCATTGCCACGTCCCAGGGAGTAGAGGCCAGCCTGGCGATCGAAGTCATTCCAGGCAAGGCAGACAGAATCAAGGTTCTGAACAGCACGCCTTTGGAGGTCACTGCCGGGGAAAAGGCCCAGCTTGATCTGCAGGCGTTTGATGCGAACGACAATTTCATCGAAAATACCCAATTCACATTTGAGATCGACGGTGAATTGGGAACCGTCTACCAGGGCAACCGATTCAAAGCGCACCTGGCGGGCAGCGGTGAGATCACGGTCAGTATGGATCAGGCACAGGCCATCATTCCGGTCAAGGTCGTTGTCGGCCCGGTGGCTCGAATTGAAGTTCAACCGGGTCAAACAACCATTGACTCCGGTTCCGGCCTGACTTTTCAAGCGACCGGTTTTGATCAGGAAGGCAATCAGGTGGACCTTGAACCCGGTTGGACGGTCATCGGGGGGATCGGTGCCATAACGGATGACGGTCAATTTTCGGCCCGCAAGGTCGGGCAGGGCTATGTCAGCTGCCAGATGGCCGGTATTGCCGGATTGAGTCAGATTCAGGTCAAACCCGGCCCAGTATCCAGAATCGAGATCCACCCCGGCAGACTGGAAATCGCAGCCGGACAGCATCACCAATTCCAAGGTACAGCCTTTGATGCCCAGGACAACGAGGTGCCTGTGGTTCTCAACTGGTCTGTTCAGGCAGAGAATGACCTGGGAGAGATCGACCAAAAAGGATATTTCATGTCCAAAACAGCCGGCCAGGGAGTGATCCTGGCGCAATTTGAAGGGATATCTGGCCAGGCGGATGTTGTCGTCACTCCCGGGACCCTGCATGCCCTGAGCCTCACCAGGCAGGACATGGAACTGACTTCCGGGGAACAGATCACGATACCGGCCCAAGCAACGGATAAGCTGGGCAATGCGATTCAGACCCAGGTCAACTGGAAAGTTGAACCAGATTCACTGGCGGTGGTCAGTCCATCCGGGCAGGTCACTGCGCAGAAAGCCGGAACCGGAAAAATTACCGCCTGGAAGGATAATGTGTCGGCTTCGGCCAAGCTGGTTGTGAATCCGGGCACATTGGCCTCTATTCAGATTCAGCCTCCTGAAGGTTTGATCCAGGGTGGAAAAACATACCGGTTCAAGGCCAAGGGATATGACGCCGGAAAAAACCAGATCGACCTGGCGCCCAATTGGGCCGTGACCCAGCATATCGGCAATATCGATCGGAAAACCGGCATCTTTAACGCTTCAAAGGTTGGAAAAGGCTCTATTGATGCCTATGCCCAGGGTGTCGTAGCGTCACTGGACATTGAGGTGCTTCCGGGAGAACTGGCACAGTTGTTTGTCGATCCCAACCCGGTAACCGTCAAGTCCGGACAGACCCAGATCTTTCAGGCGACCGGCATGGATGTTGCGCAAAATGCCGTCGAATTGCCGGATCTGACCTGGAAAGTGCTGGGCGATATCGGTTTTTTTGAAAAGTCTGGCGTGTTTGTTGCCACACACGAGGGAAGCGGCAAAATTCTTGCTGCGGTCGACAGTATCCAGGCCGAATCTTATGTCACGGTCAAACCAGGTGAGCCGAATCCGGATACATCCCGACTCAGGGCTGAACCCCTTTCGGTCCAGGCGGACGGCCTGGCTGTTGCCACAATCATTGTCGAAGTGCGGGATGCTTCCGGCAATCCAGTGCCTGGTGTCCGGGTAAAACTCGTATCCAGCCGTCAATCCGATGATCTGGAGCAGCCGGGACCAACCGGCAAAGATGGCAAGACCATCGGCCACATTACATCTGAAACTGCCGGTCAAACAAAGATCACCGCCTTGATCGGACAGGAGACGATTCGGGATACAGTCCGTGTTCGTTTCCAATAATTAGACAAAGATACACAAGGATCACGCAAAAAGCCCCCCGGTTGCGATCGGGGGGCTTTTTTATGCCGCTTCCGCCTTCAATTTTCAGAATAATTTCAGATTCTATCCGTTATTTTCATCGAACACAATGTTTAACTGTTGTCCGGATATCCTGAAGACAGGTGGATGGAAATCTTCTTGATTATATCAATCAAATTAGATATGTTAATCATTGTTGGTGAATCGGTTTGATGACGGGAATCGACTTTAATCTTCAGGGAGACAAACGATGAAAATTCTGGTGGGATACAGAGGCGTCAATGTGGGAAAGGATCTGCTGGCAATTGCGGCCAGCCATGCCCGGGCCTTTGACGGGCAGGTGATCGTGGTGACGTCTATGAGAGGGGGCCCCAACACGGATCCCAAGGAAGTCAAGGAGGCGGAAGACAATCTGGCTCACATCCAGTCGTTTTTCAAAGAAAAGCATATCCCCTGTGACACCCATCTGCTGGTCAGAGGCATGGAACCGGGCGAGGATATTGTAAGGTTTGCCGATGAAAACCAGGTGGATGAGATCATCATCGGTGTCCGGAGCCGGTCCAAAGTGGGAAAACTTTTGTTCGGCTCCACATCCCAGGTGGTGATTCTTCAGGCCGGCTGCCCGGTGGTGACGGTCAAATAATGGAAGTGATCCGGCAGTTCAAGGCCCTTTCCGATCTCACCCGGCTACGATTGCTTCATATCCTCAATGAGGTGGAACTCAACGTCAATGAAATCGTGTCCATTGTGGACATGATTCAGTCTGGGGTTTCCCGGCATTTGAAAATTCTGCTGGAATCGGGCCTGCTGGTGGCCCGAAAAGAAGGCAGTTTCATGTATTACAGTGCCAATACCCATCCGGATAACCAGTCATTGATTCAGCTGGCATGTTCCCGGGTCCGGGCCGATCCGTTGTGCGCGCTGGACATTGAAAAGGCCCGGCAGATCATCATGATTCGAAAAAACAGAACCAAGCGGTTTTTCAGCACCGTGGCCCCCCAGTGGGAAGGATTGAAAAAAGAGATCCTGGGCAGTTTCAATTTGAACCAGGAATTGACACAGCGGATCGGGACCCCTCAGGGCATTGCGGATTTAGGGTGCGGTACCGGAGAGCTTTTGGGCCGCCTGGTGCAGAATCATACCGGCGTGCTCATCGGCGTGGACGCATCTCCGGAGATGCTGGAACAGGCCCGGATCAAACTGCCGGACATCCGGTCTATCGAGTTGCGCCTGGGGGAAGTGGAATATCTGCCCATGAAGGATCAGGAGGTGGATGCCGTGGTCATGAGCATGGTACTGTATCATATTCTGCAGCCGGAAAAAGCCATTCAGGAAGTGTTCCGGGTGCTCAGGCCCGGGGGGATCTTCCTGCTGGCTGATTTTGAGCATCATGATCAGGAAAGCATCAAGGACATTATCGGGGGCAACTGGCTGGGGTTTGAAAAAAGCCAGGTGGAAACCTGGCTGATGAAAAGCGGATTTCAACTGCAGGCCATGGAGCGGTTTGCTGTGGAGCGGGGATTGCATATCCAGCTGTTTTCCGCCGAAAAATAACCGTTTCATGAAAAAAAGGAGACACAATGATCGTGCCCGTGATTCTGGCAGGCGGTTCCGGCACAAGGCTGTGGCCCCTGTCCAGGGAATTTTATCCCAAGCAGCTCATCAATATGTACAATCAGCACACCATGCTTCAGAATACGGTGATTCGCCTCGACAATACAGACGGCATGGATGCCCCGTTGATCGTGTGCAATGACGTTCACCGGTTCATGACGGCGGAACAGCTCCACCAGATTGATGTGAAGCCCCGGGCCATCATTCTGGAACCGGCCGCAAGGAACACGGCCCCGGCCATTGCCCTGGCCGCCATCCAGCTGACGGCCCAGGCACTGGATCCGGTGATGCTGGTGCTGCCGGCCGATCATCGCATCAATGATGTCCCCGCGTTTCACCAAGGGATTCAAAAGGGAAAAACACTGGCGGATGAGGGATATCTCATCACTTTCGGCATTGTGCCGGATACGCCTGAAACCGGGTACGGGTATATTCAGAAGGGCGATTCTCTGGACGATACGGCCTGCCGGATTCAGCGGTTTGTGGAAAAACCGGATTTGACCACGGCCCGGTCCTATCTGGATTCCGGGGATTACTGCTGGAACTCGGGCATGTTTATGTTCAAGGCGTCGGCCATCCTCAAAGAGCTGGAAACCCATGCCCCGGATATGGTGAAAACCTGCAAAAAAGCCGTGTCTCAGGGGCGGCAGGATCTGGACTTTTTCCGGGTGGACCCGGCGGTTTTTGACCGGGTCCAGGCAGATTCCATCGATTATGCGGTGATGGAAAAAACCGACCGCGGGGTGATGGTGTCTCTGGATGCGGGATGGAATGACCTGGGATCGTTTGATGCCTTGTGGCAGACCGAACAAAAAGATACCCGGGCCAATGTGATCAAGGGAGATGTGCTGATCCATGATGTAAACGGGTCTTATATCAATGCCCAGAGCCGGCTGGTGGCGGCGGTGGGCATGGATGCCGTGGTGGTGGTGGAAACAAGGGATGCGGTGCTGGTGGCCCCCAGAGACCGGGTTCAGGATGTCAAGCAGATCGTGAATCAACTCAAATCCGGAAGCCGCAGGGAATCGGACACCCATGCCAAGGTATACCGGCCCTGGGGTGACTATGAGACCATTGACCAGTCCCACCGGTACCAGGTGAAACGGATCACGGTCAAGCCGGGGGCCAAGCTGTCTTTGCAGAAGCATTTCCACCGGGCCGAGCACTGGACCGTGGTGTCCGGCACAGCCATCGTGACCCGGGGAAAGGAAACCCTGATGCTCAAGGAAGATCAGTCCACCTACATCCCTTTGGGCACGGTCCACCGGCTGGAAAATCCCGGAAAGATTCCCCTGGAACTGATCGAGGTCCAGTCCGGGCCGTATCTGGGGGAAGACGATATCGTCCGGTTTGATGATGTCTATGGCCGGGAAAAGGAAAAAGAAAAGGTTGCAAATCCATGAAAAATATTTAAAACTGCCTGATTGTAACACGCATGTGCATGGAAAAAACAGAAAAAGTAACTTCAAGTTTGGAGCGGTTCTATGGCGGATATGATTTCTGAAACCATGAAGGGGAAATTTCTTCTGGCAATGCCCGGTCTTCCGGACCCCAATTTTGCCCAGACGATTACCGGCATGTGCGAACACAATGAATCGGGTGCCCTGGGATTTATCATCAACAAGATCCATCCCCTGCTCACCGGTCGGGAACTGTTCGAAGATCTGAACGTCACGTTCGACAAAAGTGTGGATCAGCTCGAGATTTACCTGGGAGGTCCGGTACAGCCGTCCGGGGTGTTTGTGCTCCACGGCCCGCCGTTTAACTGGAATGAAACGTTGATGGTGACGGACTGGCTGGCGTTGAGCAATTCCCGGGACATTCTGGAAGCCATTGCTGTTCAGAAAGGACCGGCCGATTTTATGATCATGCTGGGATGTGCCGGCTGGGGCCCCATGCAGCTGGACAACGAACTGCATGACAATGCCTGGCTGACCTGCCCCATGACCAAAGAAATCTTGTTCCAGACCCCGTGCGACCTGAAATATGAAAAAGCCATGATGCTGATTTCCTGAATGACGCCTTCTGATGATGCATATCCCCCTGTTGCGGGCATTGTTGCCGATCTGACGTCGGTGATCGATCAGATGGACACCATTGCCGGGATGTCGGACGATTCGCTCAAGTCCTTGAAAAAACGTTGTGCCGGTATTCCCGGCCAGATTCAATCCAACCGTATCAAAATTGCCGTGGTGGGGGTGATCAAATCCGGCAAAAGCACCCTGATCAACGCCATGACCGGAAAAGAGGTGGTCAAGCGCGGGGCCGGGGTGGTCACGGCG
>JAABTO010000173.1 GCA_011389835.1 Desulfotignum sp.
GTACCACGTCACTGTCGAACATCATGTTCAGAAAATTGGCGCAGTAGCACAGCCCGGGCTGGGGATAGGTCACCCGCTGGCCGATGGAGAATTTGTAGGACATGGCCGCCATGGTGCGGATTTTGGAAATCAGCCGCAGAAACGTGTTGTTCATCTCCTCGTCCAGGTCCATCAGTTCCGGGTAAAACGAGCGCATGGCATTGACCATGGCTGCCAGGATGCCCATGGGATGGGCCTGGGGCGGGTAGTTCTGGTAAAAGGCCTTCATGTTTTCATGGACCAGAGAAAAGTCGTTGAGCATCACCGATGTCCGGGTCAGCTCTTCTCTGGTGGGCAGCCTTCCTACGATGAGCAGGTACGCGGTTTCCACGAACGTGGATTTTTCCGCCAGCTGTTCGATGGGGATGCCCCGGTAGCGCAGAATCCCTTTTTCCCCGTCCATATAGGTGATGGCGCTTTTGCAGGCCCCGGTGTTGCCGTATCCGGGATCAAAGGTGATACACCCGGTTTCTTTTCTCAAGTGCCGGATATCGATTGCTTTTTCCCCTTCTGATCCGGTGATCACCGGCAGGTGCACTTCTTTTCCCTCTATGATCAGTTTTGCGTATTCCGTCATTGTGTGGCCTTTTTTGTGATCAGTTTTTGGTTTCGCCGGGAACCGTGTAGGTGGTGCAGGATCCGCTGGAACAGTTGCGTTCCTGGGTGGTGACCCCTTTGGCCGCATTCGGGCCGGATGATCCGCCCATGGCAAAGTTGGCGGTGGACACCACCCGCTCAAACTCGGCGGACTGGCATTCGGGGCAGACAACGGTCTCATCTTTGCCGGACCCCATGACGATGATTTCAAAAAAGTGGTCACATTTCGAGCACTTGAATTCATATATAGGCATGATAACTCCTTGATTTCTAGTCGGTTAAAGATTTACAATAGAATGCTAATATAATCAGATCCGGCCGGTTCTGTCAAGACGGATTATTCGCCGGACCGGTCAGCAGTTCCCGGGCATGGGTCCGGGTGGCAGGGGTGATGGCGGCGCCGCCCAGCATTCGGGCGATTTCATCGATGCGGTCTTCCAGGGTGGTCAGGGGCACGATGTCCGTGCAGGTGCGGCCGTTGATCACCTGTTTGGCGATGCGGAACTGGTGCCCCCCGTACCGGGCGATCTGCGCCAGGTGGGTGATGCAGATCACCTGGTGATGATCCGCCAGCGCGGCCAGTTTCTGGCCGACCTTGTCGGAGGTGGCCCCGCCGATGCCGGCATCCACTTCATCAAAAATCAGGGTTTCAAAGGACCGGGTCCTGGACAGGACCGCTTTGAGGGCCAGGACGATCCGGGACAGTTCTCCGCCGGAGGCGATTTTTGCCAGGGGTTTCGGGGCTTCGCCGGGATTGGGGCTGAGCAGGAACCGGACCCGGTCGGCACCTGCGGCCGTGAGTTTGTGACCGGACCGGGTGCAGATATCTCTGGACGGATCACCCGGTTCCTGAAAGATCTCTACCTGGAACCGGGCCTTGTCCATCTCCAGGGCCGCCAGTTCGTCCGCGGCCAGGGCTGCCAGGCGGTCGGCCGCGTTGTGCCGGTGTTCGGACAAAGCGGCTGCTTTTTCCCGGAGCTGGTGCGCCAGCGCTTTTTTTTCCCGGATCCGCTCCTGAATCCGATGGTCCATGTCCAGGGTCTGGTCCAGGTGCTGTTCCAGTTCCCTGAACCGGGCGAACAGGGTGTCCAGGCTGCCCCCGTACTTGCGCTTGAGTTTGGAGATGAGATCCAGGCGACGGTCCACGGCATCCAGGGATTCCGGGTCCAGGTCGATGGTGTCGGCATGGTCTCTGAGGGTGTGGGTGATGTCCTGGAGATCCAGGATCACGGCATCCAGGCGGTCGGCAGCCGCGGCCAGGGCCGGATCCGCATCCCGGAACCGGGAGATGCCGGACATGAGGCCTGCCAGCTGCTCCACCACCGAGCCTTCCCGGTCATACACCTGGTGAACCGTGGCGTTCACGGATTCAAAAATTTTTGCCGCATTGGCCAGCACCTGTTTTCTTTTTTCCAGGAGTTCGTCTTCGTCCGGCTGGATGGCGGCGTTTTGGATTTCATCGAACTGGAACTGGATCAGTTCCTTTTCCGCTTCCCGGCGGGTTTTTTCCGCTTCCATCTCCTGGATCTGTCTGTTCAAGGGCACCAGGGTCCGGTACAGGCCGGTGACATCCCGGCGCAGCACCTGGTTGCCGGCAAATTCGTCCAGCATGTCCAGGTGGTTCTCATCCCGCAACAGTCCCTGGTGGGCGTGCTGGCTGGAAATACCGGCCAGGTTCCCTGCCACCTGTTTGAGAAATTCCAGGGTGGACTGCCGGGAGTTGATATATACCCGGCTGTTGCCGGACCGTGGAATGACCCTGCGGATGATGAGTCCGTCATGGGGATCCATGCCCTGATCAGCCAGAAGCTGCGCCGGTTCGGAATCCGGTGCGATGTCGAATCCGGCCTCCAGTTCGGCCGCGTCTTCTCCGGTGCGCACCAGGTCGGCGGATGCCCGGGCACCCAGGAGAAGGCTCACCGCCTGGATGATGATGGATTTGCCGGCACCGGTTTCGCCGGTCAGGACATTCAGGCCGGCGTGGAAAGAGATGCGGATGTCATCAATGATGGCGAATTTTTTTATGGCCAGTTCGCTGAGCATACGATCTCCTTAAGGCCGTGAACACGGAAAAGGTGTAGGTGACCAGGATGGCCGCCACCAGCCGGGGAATCCACAGCCAGAAAGGGGGAATCCCCAGGGGCAGAAACAATGCCGGGTCTTCGATCATGGCATGGTTGATGCCGATGGACAGGTGCAGCCGGGTCAATGACTCCGGTTCATAAGAATGGACCCGGGTCTCCTCCACGATCACGGCCGACCCGTAGGCCAGGCCGAAGATGGCGGCCGTCATCCAGAGCATGCCGCAGGACCGGTCCAGACCCAGAAATGAGAGCACCGGCTGCAGGGGCCGGATGATGATGTCGATGACATGAAACACCCTGGCCAGTTCCATGAGCACCATGAGCACCATGATGATGCAGAAAATCTGGATCACCAGCTTGAGGGTGTCCACAGCCCATCCGGCCAGCCAGGCCGTGAACGCGGGGTCTGTGTCCGGCAGGGCCGATGCTGCGGCAGCCGGCGCGGCCGTGTCCGGGGTCACGCCCATGAGTTTGGCGCAGCAGAACGTCACGACAAACGCGGCGGCCAGTCTGAAGAACGCCGCAAAGAAGGGGTTGATGCCCGACCGTCCCTGGACAATGCTTTCCTGAATCAGATTGTGGCAGATCAGGGTGAACACGGCCAGAAGAATCATGTGTTCCATGGCAAACGGCATGACCGACAGGGCCGCCACTGTGCCGTAAATGCCGGTGAAGATGCCGGCAATGATCACCAGGGCGCCGGAAGCGGGCAGTCCCATCCAGGTCATCACCGGGGTCAGCAGAAAATCCAGCTGGTAGATCACCCCGGAATACACCAGCAGACCGGTGGCAAAGGACACCGGCACGATGATTTTCAACAGCCAGACAAATCCGTTCCACCCTTTTTTCAGGCCGGCGCGGATGCCCGGGATCAGCCGGGGGGCCGCAGTCCCATCTTTCGGGGCCGCGGTGTCATTGTTTGTCATCATGGGTCGGACCGTCGGGCGGTATGTGTTTTTTCACTGTCTCATCCACGGTGGTGTAGACATCCTTGAACGCTTCATGCACATTGGAAGGGGACAGCCGGCCCATTTCAATGAACTTGACGATGATCTCCTTGGCGGATCGCAGTATGTGTTCATCTATTGATTTCATACACCTGTCAATACCAGAACCCTGCCGGAAGGTCAAGATTTAGCTGTTGCCATGCCCGATAAAATGCGTATAATCAGGCGGTATTTTTTTACCCGTACTCAAGAAAAGGCAGCAGTTGAATGGAAGAGACAATACAGGACGATCCGTCCATCCACCGGGTGCAGCAGGGGGATACAGAAATCATTCTGATCGGCACGGCCCATGTTTCCAAAGACAGTGCCCGACTGGTGACCGACACCATTGCGGCCGAAACCCCGGACACCGTGTGTGTGGAGCTGTGTCCCACACGGCTGGCGGCCATCCGGGACACGGACCGGTGGCGGAACATGGATATCATCAAAATCATCAAGGAGAAAAAATCGTTGATGCTGTTCATGAACCTGCTGCTGGCCTCGTTTCAGAAAAAGATCGCAGACCGGTTCGATATCCGGCCGGGCCAGGAAATGGTCAATGCCGTGGAAGCCGCGGAAAAGATCGATGCCGAGGTGGTGCCGGCGGACCGGGATATCCAGATCACGTTGTCCCGGGTGTGGCGGGGCATGGGGGTGTGGGCCCGGATCAAGCTGCTGTTTTCCATGGTGTTTTCCTTTGGGTCGGCCGATGATATCCAGGAGGCGGACATCGAGAAAATGAAGCAGGAGGATATTCTCGAGACCCTGCTGGCGGATGTGAAAAAGTTTCATCCCGTCATCGAACAGGTGCTCATCGATGAGCGGGACCAGTACCTGGCCCAGCGGATCGGATCGGCCGGGGGGCAGCGCATCGTGGCGGTGGTGGGGGCGGCCCATGTGCCGGGCATCAAAAAATATCTGGCATCCGGCAGTCCGAAATCCCTGTCATCGCTCAATCAGGTGCCGCCGCCGGGATCTGTGGGCAAGATCCTCAAATGGCTGATTCCCGGGTTGATCCTGATTCTGTTCGTGGCCGGATTTGCCATGGAAGGCAAGGACGCGGGCACGGACATGATCTGGATCTGGGTGGCGGCCAACGGCATATTCGCCGGCCTGGGCGCGGCCCTGGCCCTGGCCCACCCGTATACCATCATCACGTCGGTGTTGGCCGCACCCCTGACCTCTTTGAATCCCATGATCGCGGCCGGCTGGGTGTCGGGTCTGGTGGAGGCGTTCGCCCGCAAACCCAAGGTCAGGGACCTGGAGGCGATCCCCAAAGACATCGTGTCCTTTAAAGGGTTCTGGCGCAACAATGTCACCCGGATTCTGCTGGTGGTGATTTTCACCAACCTGGGGTCTTCCATCGGCACCATGACCGCCGTCCCCCTGATGCTCAAGCTCCTCGGATAAATTTTTTAATACATTCCGGGTACAGTTCCCACTCTTTTTCCAGGCCTTTTCGCTTCACGTCTTCCAGGGTGTCGGTATCTTCGATCTCAAAGGCTTTCTGGCCGATGATGGGGCCGGTGTCCTCTCCGTAATCGATAAAATGCACGGTGCAGCCGCCGATTTTGCAGCCGTACCGGAAAGTGTCTCCATATCCGTCGGTGCCGGGAAATGCCGGGAGCAGTGCCGGATGGATGTTCATAATCCGGTGTTGACCGGGGACGGTGTTGATACGGTCGATGAAGTACGGCGTGAGCACCCGCATGAACCCGGCCAGCACCAGCAGGTCGATGTCATAGGGAAGGATGCGGGCCAGGAGCTTTTTTTCCGCCATGGCCCGGGACTGAAGAAAGAACGGGGTGCGGTCATCTGCCGGGTCCATGAGTTTTTGTTTGTCCGTTACTTCGGCCAGGTTGAAGTCGTCCGGCAGATCATCCGGGGCGATGCCGTTGTCCCGGCAGGCGGTGATGATCTGCTGGTAATCCACCACAAAGGTGGCGATGCCGGCCTGTTCGGCCCGGTCCAGTCCCCGGACCCCGGGGGTGTCTGATCCGGTGAACATGATTTTTGCCGGGATGCGGCCGTCCCGGCAGGCATCGATGATGGCCTGAAGATTGGTGCCGCCTCCGGAGATGAGGGTACCGATTTTAAAAGGGGTCGTCATGATGGTGTCCTCCTTTTGCAGGGGTTGCCTGTCATTGATTGCCGTATCCGTTCTGGGCCCCGCAGTCCGGGCAGGTCCAGGTGATGCCGTTGCAGGTCATGCCCCAGGCGTTTTCATGCATGCAGGTCTGGCAGATGGCAAATCCGCACCGGCAGCGCCAGCAGAACATAAAGGTCTGCCGGCAGCAATGGCACTGGCGACGGCTGTTCTGAATCCGTTTTTCCCGGCGTTTCCGCCGCCGGGAAACTTGGGTGTCATCGGTCATGGCAAATCTGTGCTTCTCCTTTCCGTTAAAAGATAGTATATATGCCTTTTATTGAAAAAAACTGCAATATCCAAAAGGCAGACATATATGAGCCCATCTCCGGAAACAGTATTTCTCATCGACGGCAGCGCGTTCCTGTACCGGGCGTATCATGCCATTCAGCATCTGAGCACGGCCGGCGGCCATCCCACCAATGTCACGTACGGGGTCACCCGGATTCTGATGAAACTGATCCGGGAAAAAAATCCCGCCTATGCGGCCGTGTTTTTCGATGTCAAGGGCCCGACCTTCCGGCATGAAACATATGCGGACTACAAGGCCAACCGTCCGCCCATGCCCGATGATATGGCCGTGCAGATTCCCGATGTTCACCGCATGATCGCCACCTTGAACATCCCCATGGTTCAGAAGTCCGGGTACGAGGCCGACGACCTGGTGGGTACCTATGCCAGAATCGCCAGGGAACAGGGGTTCAAGGTAGTCATGGTCACCGGAGACAAGGATTTTATCCAGTTGATCACCGATGACTGCATTCTGTGGGATCCCATGAAGGACACGGTCCTGGACCGGGCCGGCGTGGAGGCGGACATGGGCATTGCCCCGCAGCAGTTCATCGATGTGCTGGGCCTGGCCGGCGACACTTCAGACAACATTCCCGGGGTCAAGGGCGTGGGACCTAAAACCGCCATCAAACTGGTGGCGGAGTTCGGGTCCATTGACAATCTTTACAAACACCTGGATCAGGTGGCGTCAAAGAAAAAACTGCATGAAAACCTGAGCACGGGCAAAGACATGGTGCAGCTGAGCCGGGACCTGGCCACCATTGACTGTCATGTCGAGGTGACCCAGACGATTGCGGATTTCAAGCTCAAACCTTTTGATAATGCCAAAGCGTTCGCGCTCTTCCAGGAACTGGAGTTCAAGACCCTGGCCCGGGAGTTTGCCGGAAAACAGGACCAGGCAGACAAAGACTATCAGATGATTACAGATGCCGCCCAACTGGAAAACCTGGCTCAGACCCTGGCATCGTCAAAGATTTTCGCCATTGATACGGAAACCACATCCATCCATCCCATGGCCGCCGACCTGGTGGGGATCAGTGTGTCCATTGAAGCAAACACCGGGTTCTATATTCCCCTGGGCCATAGCGACGACACCCCGCAAATTGAAAAACCGGATGTGCTGCGTATTTTAGGGCCGGTTCTGGCGGACCCGGACCAGCCCAAGGCC
>JAABTO010000174.1 GCA_011389835.1 Desulfotignum sp.
AGCACGGGGCCAGGCTTGGTCATGCAACGCAGTCAAGCCTGGCCCCGGATTTGCTTCTGCCGGCCGAAAACAATATACGAAAAGGGGGATCTGTGGATAAACTGGATGCCATTTTTGCACCGGAAACAATTGCCGTGGTCGGCGCCTCCACCCAGAAGGGAAAGGTGGGGCACGATATTTTTGCCAATATTTTATCGAACGGGTACAAGGGAACCCTTTATCCGGTCAATCCCAAGGCAAGGTCCGTCCTCAGCGTGAAATGTTATACCAGCGTCACCAATATCCCGGATCCCATTGACCTGGCCATGATCATTCTGCCCCCAAAGGCGGCTCAAGCGTCGGTTCAGGAATGTATCGCCAAAGGGGTCAAGGGCATTGTTATTGTTTCGGCCGGATTCAAGGAGGTCGGCGGCGAAGGCGCCGAGATTGAAAAACAGATCAAGGCCCTGTGCAAAAAGGCCGGTGTCCGTCTGGTAGGCCCCAACTGCCTGGGGGTGATCAATCCGTCTCCCAAAGTGTCGCTGAATGCCAGTTTTTCCGCCCGCATGCCGGAACCGGGCAATGTGTCGTTCATCTCCCAGAGCGGGGCCCTGTGCACGGCGGTGTTGGATTATGCCGCGGACAAGGGGTTCGGGTTTTCCAAATTCATTTCCATCGGCAACAAGGCAGATGTGGATGAACTGGATCTGCTGCGGTATTATCACAAGGATCCGGACACGGATGTGGTGATGATCTACATGGAGGAACTGAGCCGCAGCGCCGAGGAATTCATCACCGAAGTCAGAAAGATGACGTCCGGCACCAACCCGACCCATGTGATCGCTATCAAGTCCGGATCTTCGGCAGCCGGCGCCCGGGCCGCGGCCTCCCATACCGGGGCCCTGGCCGGCGCGGATGTGATCTATGACGGGCTGTTCACCATGGCCGGGATCCTTCGGTGCAAGAGCGTGAACCAGCTGTTTGACTATGCCCAGGCGTTTGCCGGCAACAAATATCCCACCGGCGATCACGTGGCGATTGTCACCAATGCCGGGGGACCCGGCATCATTGCCACGGACATGAGTGAGCAGTCCGGGTTGAAACTGGCAACCTTTTCAGACGAAACCATTACGGAACTGAAAAAATACCTGCCGGCAACCGCCAATTTTCACAATCCCGTGGATGTGATCGGGGATGCGGCCAAAGACCGGTATGAAAACACCCTTGCCACGGTGCTGGCGGATCGGGGTGTGGATGCCGTGTTGATCATTTTGACGCCCCAGTCCATGACCGATGCCATCGGCACGGCTGAATCCATTGTTCGAATTGCCGAAACCACCATCAAGCCGATTCTGTGTGCCTTCATGGGCATCGTGGATGTATCGGACGGTGTCAAACTGCTCCAGAAACACAAAGTGCCGGTCTATCAGTTTCCCGAAAGTGCGGCAAGGTCCCTGGGGGCTCTGCGGGAAGGCATGAAATGGCTGTTCAGAAAAATTCTGCCGCCCTACAATCTGGTATATGACCGTGAAAAGGCGGGAAAAATCATCGAACAGTATCTTTCCCAGGGCCGGTATGTTTTAGGAGAACTGGACGGAAACGAGATTCTCAAATGCTACGGCTTCAACATTCTTCCCATGGAACTGGCGAAATCCGCGGAAGAGGCCGGACAGATTGCCGAAAAACTGGGGTATCCGGTGGTGATGAAAATCGTGTCCCCTCAGATTCTGCACAAGTCCGATGCCGGAGGGGTCAAGGTCCGTCTGGAAAATGACAAGGCGGTTGAGACGGCATTTGAGCAGATCATGGAAAACGCGGGAAAATATGACCCGGAGGCACACCTGGAAGGGGTGCTGGTGCAGCAGATGGCACCGCCCGGCAAGGAAGTGATTCTGGGCGTGACCTATGATGCGGTGTTCGGTCATGCCGTGATGTTCGGGCTGGGAGGCATTTTTGTGGAAGTCTACAAGGATGTGGCGTTCCGTTTGTCTCCCATGGGGCGGAATGTGGCCAGGAGAATGGTGAAAAGTATCAGAGGATACCCCATTCTCAAGGGACTGCGCGGGGAAGCCCCGTCCGATATTGAAGAGATCGAAAAAAACATCGTGTCATTGAAGGCCCTGGTGGATGATCATCCCGTGATCCGGGAGCTGGACATCAATCCGCTTTTCGTTCATGAGGCAGGCAAGAAAACCACGGTGGCCGATATCATTATCCGGCTGGATGACACAGCCCAAAACCAATGTAATGGAGGATCTTCACATGCCTGAAGAAAAAGGGTTTATCATGGAAGCGGCAAAAAAAGCGGCAGAGGCAAATGAAGAAGCCGTCCGTAAAAATACATTGCCCAAAGTGGATTTTTCCAGTTTTATTCTGTCTATTTATTCGTCCGGTCTGGTTCAACTGGGAAAGGTGGAAGATCCTTCGACGGGCAAAATCCAGAAGGACATGACAGTGGCCAAGTACACCATCGATATGATGGCCATGCTTTCTGAGAAGACAAAAGGCAATCTGAACAAGGATGAAGAAAACCTGATGCGGGCGCTTCTCAGTGAAATCCGGATGGCTTATGTGGAGGCAAAGGATTGATCAAGTCCTTGGCCTCTTTTGCCAAGATCAACCTGTTTCTGTATGTCACGGGCAAACGGCCGGACGGGTTTCATGACCTGTTTTCCCTGATGACAAAAATCGGTCTGGCAGATGTGATGACGTTCTCGTTTCAGGATTCCGGGGTTGGGGTCACCTGCAATCATCCCCTGGTCCCGGAGGATGAAACCAATCTGGCGCATCGGGCTGCCACGCTGTTTTTCCAGTCCTGTGACAATCAAAAAAAAAACTTCCCCGTGCCCGGGGTAACCATAGACATCCAAAAAAATATCCCCGTGGGCGGGGGACTGGGCGGGGGAAGCAGCAATGCCGCAACGGTTCTGTCTGTATTGAACGGGTTGTGTCAAAACCGGTTTTCTGACATGGAACTGAGGGAAATGGGGCGCCAGCTTGGCGCGGATGTGCCGTTTTTTCTGTTTGGGGGGCCCGCCCTGGCCACCGGGGTGGGAGAAAGACTGAATCAAGCCCCGAATCTGTTTCCCGGATATGTGGTGTTGTGTGATCCCGGGATAGCTGTGTCCACAGCCCGGGTGTTTCAATCGCAGGATTTTTGTTTGACATCACAAAGGAAATATACTATACAAACGGCTTCAAATATTTTGTCCTTGGGACAAAATGTTGATGTACGGCCTTATTTGCACAACGATCTGGAAGCCGCCACTTTCAGGCTGTATCCGGAAGTTGAGGCTGCCAGAAATGAAATGGCGCGGTTGATGGAACAGCCGGTGACCATGTCAGGCAGCGGCGGATCGTTGTTTTCACTTTTTTCGGACAAAAAAAGTGCTGCGCAGGCATATGAACGGTTGCGTAAAAACCGGGCCGGAAATAGCAGGCAGGTGTTTCTGACCGCGTTGCAAAACACGTGATACAGACAAGCCATCCTGGGGCGTCGTCAAGTGGTAAGACACAGGGTTTTGATCCCTGCATTCAGAGGTTCGAGTCCTCTCGCCCCAGCCAGTTTTAAATGATGAAAGAAAAAATAGCAAAGAGAATTGTTATGAGTGGGCTGTCCATATTTGCAGGCAATTCAAACCCGCAGCTGTGTGACCGGATTTCTGAATATCTTGCAAAACCCTTGGGAAAAATGAAGGTCAACCGGTTCAGTGACGGTGAAATTCAGGTCGAAATTCACGAAAATGTCAGAAAACAGGAAATTTATGTCATTCAGTCCACCTGCAACCCGGTGAACGATCATCTGGTGGAACTGCTGCTGTTGATCGATGCGTTCAAACGGTCGTCAGCCAGCCGGATCACTGCGGTGATACCGTACTTCGGGTATGCCCGTCAGGACAAAAAAGTGGCGCCCCGGGTACCGATTTCCGCCAAAATGGTAGCGGATCTTCTGGAGAACACCGGCGTGGACCGGGTGATCACCATGGATCTGCATGCCGGTCAAATTCAGGGGTTTTTCAGTGTGCCGGTGGACAATCTGTATGCCGCGCCCATTATCATCGATGATATCAAGATCCGGTACCCTGAAAATCTGGTGGTGGTTTCTCCGGATGCCGGCGGTGTGGAGCGGGCCCGGGCCTATGCCAAGCGGCTTCATGCCAGCCTGGCCATCGTGGACAAGCGGCGGAGCGCTCCCAACCAGGCCAAAGCCATGGCCATCATCGGGGATGTGAAAGACAAGATTGCGATTTTGATCGATGACATGGTGGATACGGCCGGCACCCTGACCGAGGCGGCCAGTGTCATTTGTGAAAAAGGGGCTTGCCAGGTTCATGCCTATTGCACCCACCCGGTGCTGTCCGGACCTGCCATTGACAGGATTGCCCAGTCATCGCTCAATTCGCTGGTGGCCACGGACACCATCCCCTTGTCCCCTGAAGCCCAGCAATGTGAAAAAATCATGACCCTTTCCATTGCCAAACTTGTGGGGGAAGCCATTGTGCGCAGTTACAGGGGAGATTCGGTGAACTCTTTGTTTATTTAAGCCCGGTTTATGATACGTAATATTATGGTTTTTAACGCGCTGTTTAACTGAATGTGATGTCAGAACAGCGACTATGGAGGAAAAATACATTGGATCTAATTAAATTGAACGCCACGCAGAGAATGATCCGTGGCAAAGGTGCCGCCAGAAAAATCCGTCGGGAAAAAATGATTCCAGCGGTGGTATATGGGCCCAAAATGACCCCGCTGTCGGTCAGTCTGGACACCAGTGAGTTTGACAAAATCATCCGGGACCAGGGGACTTCCGGTCTTTTTCTGAATTTGAAAATCCAGGGGGATGCCCCCCAGACCAAGGTGGTCATGCTCAAGGAACTGCAGATGGATCCTTTCGGGATTGAATATCTGCATGCGGATTTTCAGCAGATCGATATGGATACCCAGGTGACGGTGTCCGTTCCGGTTGAGATCGTCGGGACGAGCATCGGTGTTAAAGATGGTGGTGGTATGCTTCAGATCATCCGCAGGGAACTGGAAGTGATCTGTAAACCGGCGGATACGCCTGATAAGATAGAAATCGACGTCACCGCTCTGGACATCGGTGATGCGGTTCATGTGGAAGATATCGATCTGGGTGACGCCGTCCAGATACCGCATGATGTGAACTTTACGATGCTCACAGTGGTTCCGCCGGATATGGGTGAAGAAGAAGAGGAAGTCGCGGAAGAAGACGAACTTCTGGATGAAGAGGAAATGGCCGAGACGGCGGAGGATGATGCCGATTCGGCTGAACCCGCTGAATAGCCTGCTGCGGGATCATGTCATCCAAGCATTTCAAATTGATAGCGGGTCTGGGAAACCCGGGGGAAACCTATTCCCGGACCCGCCATAACATCGGTTTCCTGGTGGTTCAGGCCATTGCAGAAAAAGCAAAAACCGATTTCAACAAGACCCGTTTTGACGCAACCTATAGCCGAACAACGCTACACGGCCAGGACGTGTTTCTGGTCAAACCCCTTTCCTACATGAACCGGAGCGGCCCCCCTCTCCGGCAACTCACCGCTTATTTCAAAATTCCAGTCTTCGACATGATTGTGGTTCATGATGATATGGACCTGACGTTTGGGACTCTTAAAATCGTACAAGACCGGGGAACCGGTGGGCACAACGGAATCAAGTCCATTGTGGAGGCCTTTGGCACCAGAAATTTCATCCGGGTGCGGGTCGGGGTCGGACATCCCGGCATCCAGAACCGGGTAACCGGGCATGTCCTGGGGGGGTTTACCCCTGCAGAACAGGCCGGACTGGACAAAGTGATTCAGGATGCGGCTGCGGCATGTGATCTCATCCTTTCCAGCGGGGTGGTCCGGGCCATGAATCAGGTCAATGCCCGATCCTGAATGCGTCAGACGCTGTTTTTGGATTTTTTATTGACAATCTTGTTATAATATGAGAATAAGATAAAGAATAGGCAAATTGTAAATATATTGAGGTGGGTTATCCAATGGGTGAAAAATCCGGTGAATCAAAGGCGAAGACGAACACATCAATCAAAAAAGAATTTGTAAAAGGGGATCTGGCTGTTTATCCGGCACATGGCGTGGGCTGTATCGAGTCCATTGAAAGCAAGGAGATCAATGGAGATACCATGAATTTTTACATGATGAAAATTGTGGAAAACGGCATGGTGATCATGATCCCGACATCCAATGTCGAATCCGTGGGGTTGCGGGAGGTGATTCCGGAAAACGAGATTCCCCAGGTTTACAAAGTGATGCAAAAAAAAGCACAGAACGGGGACAATCAAACCTGGAACCGCCGTTACAGAGAATATATGGACAAGATCAAAACCGGTTCCATTTATGATGTGGCAGAAGTGTTCCGGGACCTGTTTCAGCTCAAGCTGGAAAAAGACCTGTCATTTGGTGAGCGCAAGCTTTTGGATACGGCACAGAACCTTTTGGTGCAGGAATTATCCACGGCAAAGGACATTGATGAAATGTCCATGATCAAGGAAATTGAAAACCTGTTTCAATAATTTAAAAATTCATTCGTGAACTTCAGACCGGCGGGCGGACGTTTCTTCCCGTCGGTTTTGTTTTTTTAGATGCGCATGAAAATCGATTTTACCATTTGTTCGTCTTTTGCGGGACAGCGTCTGGATCTGGTCGTCTCCCGGTCCGTGCCGGAGTGTTCAAGATCCCTGGCGGCCAAGGCCATCAACAGGGGAGACATCCGGATTTCCGGGCAGCAAAAACGTCCGGGATACCGAACCAAACAAGGGGATCAGGTTACAGGGGAGATTTCGTCGGAGGATGTGGAAATAACGGTGAAATCCGATCCACAGCCTCTGGATGTGATCCATGCAGATCCCCATATCGTGGTGGTGAACAAACCGCCCGGTCTGGTGGTTCATCCCGGGGCGGGCCGTTGTGAAAACACCCTGGTGAACCGGCTGGTTCACTATTTTCCGGATATCCAGCAGGTGGGAGACGACCCGATCCGCCCGGGCATTGTTCACCGTCTGGACAAGGATACCAGTGGACTGCTATTGGCGGCCAGAACCGTCCACAGCCTGACATTTCTGCAAAAGGAATTCAAGTATCACCGGGTGGAGAAAATCTATCTGGCCCTGGTCTCCGGGTCGGACCTGGCCGGGTCCGGGGAGATCATCCGACCTATCAGCCGCCATCCTAAGCATCGAAAGCGGATGTGTGTCAATCCGGATACCGGCAAGCCGGCAAAAACTTTCTGGCAGGTGATCCAGCGGTTCGAAAAAGCCTGTCTGGTGTATGTCCGTCTGTATACCGGCCGGACGCAT
>JAABTO010000175.1 GCA_011389835.1 Desulfotignum sp.
TTACCGCGTCCATCATCGCCATGACCCGCGACAACCTCAAGGCCCGGCTGGCCTATTCCACCATCAGCCAGCTGTCCTATATCATCCTGGGAGTGGCACTGCTCACACCGGCAGCGGTCCAGGGCGGGATCATCCATATTGCCAACCACGCCTTTGCCAAAATCACCCTGTTTTTCTGTGCCGGGGCCATCTATGTGGCCACCCGCAAGAAAAACATCTCCGAGATGGGGGGACTGGGCCGGGTGATGCCCTTTACCTTCGGGGCCTTTGCCCTGGCCTCGCTGTCCATGATCGGGGCCCCGCCGGTGGGGGGATTCATCACCAAATGGTATCTGCTCACCGGTGCCCTGGATGCCGGTCAGATGGCCATCATTCTGGTGCTGGTGGCCTCCACCATGCTCAATATCGTTTATTTTGCACCGGTCACCTTTCAGGCGTTTTTCGGGCAGGCGCCGGATGGGGAAACCCGTGACACCGGCATCCGGGAAGCGCCGTTGATCATGGTGGTGCCGATTGTGGCGGCAGCGATCCTGTCCCTGCTGGCAGGCATCTTTCCCGGTGTGATGATGCAGTTTGTAAGGATGGTGATATCATGATCCTCGATCTGATCGAATTTCTGCGGCACCGGCTCAAACGCGTGATCCAGGTGTGCTGCGTCATTTTGGCCCTGCTGGTGGGGTTTGACGCGTTCCTGCTGGACAAGGGAAAGGCCCATACCGCAGCGGAAAACATGTGGGGGTTCTGGGCACTGTTCGGGTTTGTCTCCTGCGTGGTGATCATCTTTGTTTCCAAATGGTTCGGCAAACTGGGAATTACCAGACGGGAGGATTATTATGATCAATAATCTGTGGCTGCATCCTGGCCTGATCCTGCTGGCCGGAGCCCTGCTCCTTCCCCTGGTCAAAGGGCGGCTCTTCCGGCCGTATCTGCTGCTGGTGCCGCTTCTGGCCTTTGGTGCGGTCCTGCAGATGCCCCAGGGGATGTTCGGGGTGTTTCCGTTTCTGGAATGGGACCTGACCTTTGGCCGGGTGGACCGGCTCAGCCTGGTGTTTGCCTATATCATGACCTTGATGTGCATCATCGGGACCCTGTACGGCATGCATGTGGACAACCCCTTTGAGACGGCCGCGGCCTGGATCTATGTGGCGGGCTCTCTGGGGGTGATCTTTGCCGGGGATTTTCTGGTGCTGTTTCTGTTCTGGGAGGTGATGGCGTTTTCCTCGGTGTTTCTGGTGTGGTTCAGGGGTCGCCCGGAATCGGTGTGGGCCGGATTCCGGTATCTTCTGGTCCATGCCGCCGGCGGGATGGTCCTGCTGGCCGGCATTGTGTTGCTGTATCATGCCACAGGGGATCTGGGGTTTCATCAGCTGGATGTCACCCGGCCCACACTGCCGATCTATCTGATCCTGGCCGGATTTATCCTGAATGCGGCCGTACCGCCCCTGCATGCCTGGCTGCCGGATGCATACGGCGAGGCTACGGTGAGCGGGGCCGTGTTCATGTGCGCCTTTACCACAAAAACCGCTGTGTATGCTCTGGCCCGGGGATTTGCCGGCATGGAGATCCTGATCCCTTTAGGCGTGGTCATGGCTCTTTACGGGGTGGTGTATGCGGTGCTGGAAAACGATGCCAGACGGCTTCTGGCTTACCATATCATCAGCCAGGTGGGGTATATGGTGGCCGGGGTGGGGATCGGCACCGAACTGGCCATCAACGGGGCCTGCGCCCATGCCTTTGCCCACATCCTGTACAAGGGCCTGTTGTTCATGGGTGTCGGGTCGGTGCTGTACATGACCGGCAAAAGCCGGTTCACCGACCTGGGAGGGCTTTACAGTAAAATGCCCCGGGCCTTTGTGTTCACCCTGATCGGCGGGCTGTCCATTTCCGCGTTTCCTTTGTTTTCCGGGTTTGTAAGCAAATCCATGATCGTGGCGGCCGGGTTTGACGACCATCTTTACTGGGCCGCATTTCTGCTCACCCTGGCCTCGGCCGGCACCTTTCTGCACACCGGACTCAAGGTGCCCTATTTCATCTGGTTTGGAAAAAACAACTGTACAAAAGACACCTGGGAAAAGGCTGAAGATCCGCCTGTGCACATGCAGCTGGCCATGGGCATCGCTGCATTTTTATGCATCTTCATCGGGGTGTACACCCCGTATCTGTATGACATGCTGCCCTATGCCGTTGCCTATGCCCCCTATACCGCGTACCATGTGACAGAATCGCTGCAGATTCTGCTGTTCACGGCCCTGGGATTTTTCATCTTTTTGAAGAAACTGACACCGGAACCGGTCATCAGCCTGGATCTGGACTGGTTCTACCGGATGGGCGGACGGGTGTTCAAGCTGGGGTCACAAAAAGGGATGGACTATCTGAGTACCCGGGCCCAGCAGTATCTGGGGGAAGCGCTTCCCCGCCGCCTCAACACATTTTCTCAGTCCGCCCCGGCCCGGTTGAGCCTGTTGCTGATCCGGCCCCTGTGGTATCTGACCGGGGTGACGGTCAAGGGGCAGGAAGGGGTGGAAAAGCGGTTTACAGAGACCTTCAACCGGTCTTTGTTCAGCATCGGCTCCATGGCTGTCTTTACCATCATCATGCTGATGGTGCTGCTGTTCTTTATCTCCTGAAACCGGTGCTCCTGGGGAGCAAATCTCAAATTTCTGGCGTTTTTTGACGAAAACCGTTCAGTGGTCTACCATCTCATACCCTTCATACCGGGATCCCTTTATCTTTCGCACGTGAAACGTCAGGATCCGGCTCTGGTAATTTTCAACGAACTGTTTGAGTTTCTTTTTGGCCCTTCGAAATTCTGGGCTCTGAAGTGCGGGAATGAGGGCTCTGATATCGGTCACACGGCCCTCACAGATCGTATGCGGCTCATCGCCGATCAACACATCCCATTCACCGGCAAGATGCACCCCCATCTGTTCGAGCTGCGGGTAAAATTCTTGGGTGACAAACTGTTCATAGTTTTTGTAATCCCCGGGTTTCAGGGTGATCACGTCCCACATCTGGTTGAATTTGATGGTGTTCTGGGCAATGCTCATGGAGTAGCTGCCCCGTTGTGGAATGGGTATCTCAACCTTGGTTTTGTAGTTTTTGACCAGGTTGAGCAGGTCTGATTTGAGCAGCCGGTAATCCCGGGTTTTGAGTGCGGCTTCCAGCTGGTCCAGGTCGCTGCTGACCGTTTCCATGATCACGTCACTGTAGGATCCCACCAGCACGGACCAGCCCGCCACCGTATGCATTTTCAGCCGGTTCACACCGGGAATGAATTTTTTTATGATAAAGTCGGCATATGCTTCCTTGGAGGAAGGGATGATTGTCCAGTAGTGCATCAGTTTCACGGCCATGGCGTTCCTCCTTGTCCGGCGTTCATGTAACGGGCTGGTGCATTGCTGCTATCTGATCATCAGGTGTTGATTGTTTAGAGGTAAAATAGCCCACCGCATTTGTCAATAAAAATATGTTTTTCCAGGGTGGCTGCCAAGACGGCCGTGCCACCAGTACCGGCACCCTGGATGTTGCTGTCACCCCTTTGGCGGGGCTTTCCAGCATCATTTTTTCAAATTCGCCGTGACCATGGATCCGGTGATTTCAAGGGCGTCTTCCTGCGCTTTTTGCCCGGTATCAGACATGGGTTTTGCGGGTTTGGGCGGACCGAACATCACATTGATGAATTTGACATACCAGGCAGCCGACTGGATCTGGATGATATAGGCCAGCGATATGAGCAGGGCAATGGTCAGCCCTTCTTTTCCGAACGCGGTCATGGCAATGGCCAGGGCAATGGACAGATCCCGCATGACCACACCGAATACCATGGCAATGGCATCTTCCCGCTTGAACAGAAACCGGCCCGCAACAGTCAGAAATACATAGGAGATCAGATAAAACACGGTAAGGGGCAGCAGGATAATGAGAATATCACCGGGATTGGCAATGATGTGTCTGGCTTTCAAGGACATGGCCACAAACGCGATGAGCACCACGCCCAGAGCGGAAAACGGCGGGAATTTCGGTTTGACTCTTTCATTCCATGTCTGGGTGCCATATTTTTTTAACCCATAGGTCTGGGTCAACAGGCCCACCACCAGAGGGAAAAACACAAAAATCGCAATCTGCTTGAACATATGCAGCATATCCACGTCAATGGTGGCGCCCATGAACACCTTGGTGTAGACCGGTGCAGCCAGAGATCCGATGACCAAGCCGAACACCACCATTTTGATGGCGGCTTCCTTGCTGCCTTTGGCAAACCCGGTCCAGGAAATGGTCATCCCGGATGTGGGCAGCACCCCGATCAGAAACAGCCCCACGGCCCACAGCCCGTATTTGGGGTCCTGGCCGGACAGAAAAAGCTTGCCGATGAAAAATGCCAGCAGCGGAATGAGAACGAAATTGATGGCCTGGGTGGCGGTCTGCAGTTTCAGGTCCCGGCCCTTGAAAATGGTTTTGACATTCAGGGTCACCATCATGGGATATACCATGACAAAGGTCACCGGAATGATGAACTGTTTTAAAAAACCGGCGTCAAACAGGTATCCGAAAATCAATCCCAGGCCCATGGCCACGGGAATGGCCCATACCAGGTTTTTCTGAATGACTGTCAACGCTTTGATCATGATTGCTTTTCCTTATGATGCAACGATACTGTTTCTTCAGCATCGTTAAAGTTTTTTTTGGACACAAAATGAATGGGACAGGACGACCGGAATTTGCAGTAGATATCCGGATCCCGGCATTCCAGGCATTCTTCGCATAAATAGATATTGTGTTTCAAACAGATATAACTGGTGTTTCTGTCCGGGTGGTTGATGCATCTGCCCATGATTTCCTCCTGTTCAGTGACGGTCCGAGAGAATGGCGTTCAGAAGTTTTTCCAGCGCTTCCTTGGGTTGAACCCCCACGAATCGTTTGATTTCTCTGCCCTGATCAAACAATATAAACGTGGGAATGCTCTGGACCATATAATGGGTGGCCACGTCGGGCCGCGAATTGATATCGATTTCCACCATGGTGACCCGGCCCTGATATTTTTCAGCCAGGTCTTTGATCACCGGGGCCATCTGCCGGCAGGGGCCGCACCAGGTCGCGCTGAAATCCACCAAAGCCACCTGATCTTTCAAACCGGGGTCCATCTGGGTAATTTCCATTTTTCATCATCCTTTTGGTTTCGGGTTTTTGATAAATCATACCTGTTTATTGTAACTATCAAAAACCGTGCCGGAAAAAAATTATCTGGAAAAGCTTAAGAAGGCTCGCCGGGGGCAGCTGTTTCCCCCAGGGTTCGAAAAAAGGACAATCGTTTTATGAACCGTTACCTGATGAACGGTTCGCTGTGCAGCAAAACGGTAACGTTACTTTTTTTCAGGAAACAGCCGTTTCACCCGCGGCATGGCAGGTTCCCAGAAAATGGTGATCCCCCTTGCAAAGGTATCTGCCGCATCCGTCAGTTTCAGGCATCGATCCAGGGCAGACACCAGTTCCACCCGGCCAGTCTCCAGATGCATGCGGGTGCATACGGCCTGCACCACATCCCGGGCCAGGGTATACACATAATTGGGCGCTGACAGACAGGGAATCTCCGCGTCATGATCGCCGGAGACAAACGCGGTTTCACAGGCCCGGCGGTCCAGGGAATTCCAGGTTCTGCAGATAAACGGGCGCTGATCATACACCATACAGGCATGATGATCCAGAAAGATACACGGGGTTTTGTCTTTGATGGCCACCCGCTGGGCCAGGGACTGTCCCCGGGTATGGGCCAGGTTTTCGCGAATCCGGGTTTTCAGATGATATTGATCATCCGCGCTGAAACAATCCTGGATATACGCGCTGATCAATACCGCCTCCAGGGGGGTGACATGGATGCGGGAATGGCAGCAGAAGCTGCACCCGCTGGCGCAGTCAGGCAACGGAGATTCGCAGGTCAAAGCCACGGAAGCCAGCACCTGGGCTGCCGCATCCATCACCTGCCGGATAATGGGAAACAATGTCAGTGATGAATCCTGGGACTCTTTTTGAACGGCATCGGCGATCTGGAAAAAATAAGCGGACAAGGCATCTTTTTCCGGCGGTGGCTGATTCTGCATGCGATCTCCAAAAATGTTGTAAGACAGGCAGCGATCTGCAGGAATCCGCCAGAGGGATGTCTGGAACTTACCGGTTGGTGTTGCAGATCACTCTATCCGAACCCGGATATCCGGTCAAGGGGTATTCAATTTAATTGTTGACACGGTGTCACTAGGGTATATACTTTTTGATATAAACAGACTTGAGAGGGCTATCATGGAAAGTGCAAAATTATTCAACAATGGACGCAGCCAGGCTGTTCGCTTACCCAAAGCATACCGGTTTGAAGGCAAAGAGGTCTATATTAAAAAAGTCGCCGGCGGTGTCCTTTTGATTTCAAAAGAACAATCCGTATGGGATCTCTGGGAAAAAAATCTGATGAAACATGACACACTGTTCATGATGGAGAGAAACCAGCCTGTTCATCAGCAGGAGCGCGAAACCCTTGATTGAGTATCTGCTGGATACAAATATCTGTATCTACATAATGAATCAGAGACCCATTGAAGTTATCCATAAATTCAAACGGTTCAATGTGGGTGACATTGGTGTTTCAACCATAACGGTTTCAGAATTGTATTATGGAGCGGTAAAAAGCAGGAATGCCAAATTGAATTTACAACGGATTGAGGAGTTTCTCACCCCTCTGGAAATTCTTCCTTATGATCACGATGCAGCTGTCTTATATGGTGAAATTCGTTCTGATCTTGAAAAAAAAGGGAATGTTATCGGTCCGCTAGATATGCTGATTGCAGCGCATGCGTTAAGCAATGACATCCCCCTGGTGACAAATAATGAGAAAGAATTCCAACGGATTGGTCGTTTGATGGTTGAGAATTGGGTGAACTTTACTGAGGATGCTTGACCATCCGGACAATCGCTTCGGCCAGCACCTGGGATGCGTCAATCGTGGAAACGGGCAGGTCTCCGCCCAGGACACTCAGTTCCGTGCACGCCACAATGGCCACCCGGACGCCTCTGTCCCTGAGATGGTCACACACCTTTGCATACTGCTGATGAAGGTCCGGGGAGATGCGGCCGGTCTTGACCTGTCGGATGACATTGAACAGCAGGTCCTGGTGTTCCGGATCCGGCCAGATTTCCGCCATTCCTAAGGCGTCAAACCGGGGGGTATACAGCTTTG
>JAABTO010000176.1 GCA_011389835.1 Desulfotignum sp.
AATGTCTGTCACCCCCTCCATGACATAGGGAATGGCACCGGATGCGGTCAGGGCGGGTTGAAAATTGTGGGCGTCCAGGGGCACAAACCGGGTGGGGAAACCGGAAAAATCCACGGTTTTGGCATCGAATTCTGGATGGTGAAACACGATCCGTTCCAGATGCAGACATTGAAAATCCCGGGAGATCCGGTTCAACACCGCACCGGCCGCAATGCCCAGCACCTGGGCCGGCCGGTGTTTTGATGCCAGCAGATACCGGCACCGGACCGTTCCGATGGCAATTCTCACAAACGGATGGTGCAGAATCTCGTCCACCCGGGTCTGATCGACAAACGCGGCCATAATCCGCTCGGATTCTCTGCTGATCCGGGCCGGGGTCACGCGTCCGGAATAATATTGATGGATATACCCATGTTTCAAGGCATCCAGTGCCCGGACCGGATCGTTCTGTGCGGCAGCGGCGAATTTCCAGGCACCGATGGAGGTCCCCCACAGGGCCAGCGGTTCTTTGCGGTCCCTGAACCAGCTGGAAAAGATGGCGGTATCCAGGCCATACAGCACCAGCCATTTGGCTGCACCAGAGGCCCCGAGCACCAGGCGGATGTCCGCCGGGGACAACCCGTTTTTCCTGATATGTTCATACGCTTGTCTGCCGGCAGCGATCACCAGATCATCGGTCATGTCAGTCATCCTTGTTCAGCCTTTCCCGGAAACGGTCATCCGCGCCGGTTCATCAACGGCGGTCACTATACCATTGTGTGGCTTCCGGTTCAATGCCCGGCAGGCATAGTGAAATCATCAATCCGGATATACTGGACTTTGGGCCGTAAACACAGTATAACCCCGATTGCCTTTTTCGGCAGGCCGGAACGGCCAGAGCAGAACCGACGTGATCACCCATGAAAGAGCCGGAGACAGAGGGTTCTTTCATAAAAACAATATATCAAGATATTGAGGAGAACAGATGAACGATCCGATACATACCGGCACCCAGGCGGTCTGGGGCGGGGAGGAAAAATCGTGGATGCAGGGGGCCACCCAGGTGCCGGTGGTGCACAGCGTGTCTTTCGGCTATACAGACATGGATGAATGGCTTCAGGTGGCAAACGGGGAACGCCCCGGCCATATCTACGGCAGAAACACCAACCCCACGGTCCAGGCGTTCGAGGAAAAAGTGCGGCTCCTGGAAGGGGCAGATGCCGCCACCAGTGCCGCCACGGGCATGGGCATCATCAGCAGCACCCTGTTTGCCCTTTTGCGTGCCAAAGACCGGGTGGTGTCCATCAAGGATACCTATGGCGGAACCAGCAAGCTGTTTTTCGAATTTCTGCCCCGGTTCAATGTGGATGCCGTGCTGTGCGACACTGAAGACCATGAAGCCATTGAAACGGAGATCGCCAAAGGCTGCCGCCTGGTGTATCTGGAAACCCCCACCAACCCCACCATCAAGATCCTGGATCTGGAACGGCTGGCAGGTGCCGCCAAAAAGGCCGGCGCCATTGTCGTGGTGGACAACACGTTTGCCACGCCCATCAACCAGAATCCGCTGCAGCTGGGAGCGGACCTGGTACTTCACAGCGCCACCAAGTTTTTAGGCGGCCATGCCGATGCCCTGGGCGGGGTGATCTGCGGAAACCGGGACCTGGTAAAGAAAATCTACCATTTCAGGGAAATCAACGGCGCCACCCTGCATCCCATGGCGGCATACCTGCTGCTCAGAGGCATGAAAACCCTGCATCTTCGCGTGGCCCGACAAAACGAGAGCGCCCTGGATATCGCCCGGTTTCTGTGGGAACATCCGGCCGTGGGCCGGGTCTATTACCCGGGTCTGGAAACCCATGACAATTATGATATCGCGTGCCGGCAGATGCGCGGCTTCGGGGGCATGCTCAGTTTTGAACTCAAGGAAAATACTCTGGATGCGGCCAAACGGTTTCTGCCCCGGCTCAAGTATGCCCATGCCGCCGCCAACCTGGGGGCCGTGGAAACCATCGTGGGCATGCCGGCCACCACCAGCCATGTGGAATGCACGGCACAGGAGCGGGCCGCCATGGGAATTCCCGAAGGCCTGATCCGGTATTCCACCGGCATCGAAGATCCCCGGGACCTGATCGCGGACCTGAAACAGGCCCTGGCAGGCATGTAGTCATTTTCTGTTGACATCCTCCAGATTTTTGCCGCAAAAAGTGTCCTTTATTGAAACATGTGTCTCTTAATATGTGACGATCTGGAAAAAAATCCTTGACAATCAACAAGAATTTTATTTATGACATAACCGTCACACCATTAAAACGATTGTCACAAAAATTGGATGTCTTTTAACCATTCAAAAAAGGAGAGAAAAATGACAAAATTTTTCAAATCGTTTGTATGTGCAATCATCTGCTCATTTATCGCGTTGGGAACCGTCCAGGCAAAACCGCTGATTGTGGGAGTTGATGCCAATTTTCGGCCGTTTGAGTTCAAAAATGAAAAAGGGGAATTCACCGGATTTGATGTGCAGCTGTTTGATGCCATTGCCAAGGACTTAGGGCTTGACTATAAATGGCAGACCATGGATTTCAACGGCATTATCCCGGCTTTGCAATCCAACAGCATCGATGCCGCGATAGCCGGTATCACCATCAAATCTTCAAGGGAAGAGGTGGTTGATTTTTCCTATCCCTACTATGATGCCGGTCTGGTCATACTGGTCCGGGAGGACAATGACGACATCAAGACCATTGATGATCTCAAAGACAAAAAAGTCGCCACCAAACTGGCCACCACCAGTGTTGATTTTTTAAAATCCCAGAACATTACGGATGTCAAACTCCTTCCCAACACCGACAACCTGTTCATGGAACTGCTCACCGGTGGCGTGGATGCTGTTTTTTTTGATTCCCCGCCTCTGATGTACTACTCCCAGAACCAGGGGAAAGGTAAGGTCAAAGTTGTAGGACCTCTGTACCAGGGGCAGTCCTATGGTATCGCTTTCCCCCAGGGCAGCGAACTGAGGGAAAAATTCACCATCACTATTTTGAAATTCATGGAAGATGGCACCTACGCCAAACTCTATGAAAAGTGGTTTGGCGCACCATCCAAATAACCTGCTGACAGATGCTTACATTACCTGAAACCGAATTTATTTCTTAAATATTTCAGGGCGGAGTCAGGCTTGCATACCAATTCAAGCCTGACTCTCCTGGACAGCATATACTCCAGACAATGTAGAATCACAGATATGGTTTCTGTAAAAATCTGCATCATTGAAAAGACATATACAGAGAAAAGCTGAATTGATTTTCCGCTTTTCTCTTATTTAGGGGAAGCATCTTTTTATGGGTTTTGACTTTAAATACAGTGTGATGTGGGAGTCGGTGCCAACGCTGCTGGTGGGTATGAAACTGACCATTCTGATCACCATATTCGGCCTTGTGATCGGTTTTGTCTTAGGGGCTTTGACCGGACTGTTAAAAATCGCCAGAAACCCCTTGTCTCGCAAGCTGGCTGGGGTATACATTGAAAGTATCCGCGGTACCCCCATCATGGTGCAGGTCATGTTTATCTATTTCGGTCTTCCCATGGCTCTGGGAATGCGGATTCATCCCATGGCAGCAGGGGTTGTCGCCATTGCCGTCAATTCAGGCGCATATATCGCAGAAATCGTCCGGGGGGCTTTTCAATCCATTGAAACCGGACAGACCGAAGCTGGCCGATCCATCGGACTGACCCATTTTCAGACCATGTATTACATTATCTGGCCCCAGGCCCTGAAACGCATGATTCCTCCGCTGGGAAACCAGTTCATCATCAGCCTCAAGGACACGTCTCTTCTGGTGGTGGTGGGGGTAGGCGAACTGACCCGTACCGGTCAGGAAATCATCGCCGCCAATTTCAGGGCGTTTGAAGTGTGGCTTACCGTCGCTTTGATGTATCTGGTGATGACCTTGAGCCTGTCTCGGCTGCTGAATTATTTTGAAAGAAAGATGGATATCAATAAATGATCAAAATCAAAAATTTACATAAAAGTTTTGGCACGCTTGAAGTGCTGAAAGGTATCGATCTTGATATTTCCCAGGGCGAAGTAACGGTCATCATGGGCCCCAGCGGATCCGGAAAAAGCACCCTTTTACGCTGTATCAACCGGCTGGAAGAGATTACCTCCGGAACCGTCATCGTGGACGGGCAGGATATCATGGACAAAAACACCAATATCAATATGATCCGCACCGAAGCCGGCATGGTATTCCAACAGTTCAACCTGTTTCCCCATAAAACCACCTTAGAAAACGTCACCCTGGGCCCTTTGAAGGTCCGCAAAATGTCCAGACCGGATGCAGAAAAACTGGGCCGCCAGCTGCTGGAAAAAGTGGGGCTGGCTGACAAAGCCGACACCTATCCCGACCACTTGAGCGGGGGGCAGAAACAGCGGGTGGCCATTGCACGGTCCCTGGCTCTGCGTCCCAAAGCGATGCTGTTTGATGAGCCCACCAGTGCCCTGGACCCGGAACTGGTGGGAGAAGTTCTCGAAGTGATGAAGCAGCTGGGCCGGGAGGGAATGACCATGGTGGTGGTGACCCATGAAATGGGATTTGCCAGAGAAGTGGCGGACCGGGTCATTTTCATGGATGACGGGGTCATTGTCGAAGAAAACACGCCCAAAGAAATTTTTTCCAACCCCCAGAATCCCCGCACACAAGGGTTTCTGAAAAGTATTCTTTAAAATGGAAATCAAGCGGCACATTGAAACGCTGATCCCTGAAATCATTGCCCTTCGCCGGGATTTTCACCAGCACCCGGAACTGGGGTTTCAGGAATTCCGCACCCGAGACCAGGTAAAACATTTTCTGACATCAATCGGTATCCCGATTAAAGACATGGCAAAAACCGGGGTTGTCGGACTGCTCGAAGGGGATGAACCGGGCAGAACCATCCTGCTCCGGGCGGACATGGATGCCCTGCCGGTGACTGAAGATACCGGCCTTGCCTGGCAGTCAGAAAAAAAAGGGGTGATGCATGCCTGCGGCCATGACGGTCACACCGCCATGCTGCTGGGGGCTGCCAAAGTGCTCAGCCGGCTCAGATCCCGCATCCGGGGACGAATCAAATTTGTTTTTCAGCCCAACGAGGAAGATGCCGGCGCCTGGCTCATGATCCAAGAAGGGGTTATGGAAAATCCCACTGTGGATGCGGCATTCGGATGCCATCTGTGGTCCCAGATTGATACCGGTACCATCGACATCCGGCCCGGTCCGGTAATGGCTGCCAGCCATTACTTTTCACTGACCATCAAAGGAAAAGGCGGGCATGCCGGATTCGCCCATGAATCCATCGACCCGATCTTTGTTTCATCCGCCGTTATTCAGGCGGTCCAGGCGGTTCAATCCAGGGAAATAAACGCCCTGGATCCGGCGGTGGTCATGTTCACTTCCGCCCATGCCGGCAGCAACAGCCATACCATTGTCCCTGATCAAATGACACTGAAAGGCTCTTTGCGGGTCCTTTATGAAAGAGGAGAACAAGACATCCGGAACCGGTTCAAACGTATCGTTGACCATACATGTCATGCCCACCGGGCCGATTACGACCTGACGTTCAAAGTGGGCAATCATCTTCTGTCAAATGATGATATTTTCACGTCTCTTGTCAAATCTGCGGCCCTGGAAGTTTTGGCAGACCCAAACCGCGTGACCGGGAGTGTCCGGACCATGGCCGGGGAAGATTTTTCCGAGTACATCAGCCAGGTCCCGGGAGCCTTTGCATTCATCGGCATCAGAAACCCTGCAAACGGTATTGTCTATCCCCATCATCATCCCAAATTTGACATCGATGAAACCATGCTGCCCAAAGGAACGGAACTCTATGTGCGAACCGCCCTCGCCTATCTGGCAAAAGCCTGACGCTGAATCGGGTATATATCGTGTTTCTCCTTGACATGCCCTGCGTTCTTACCATAATAAATGTAATATATTGAAACATCTGTCCTTCAATATGTGACAAGCAGTTCAAAATTGTAACGGGTGGACACAAACAACATGGCAGAAAAAAAATATTATAACATCGCTTCTCTGGAAAAAGGCATCCGAATCCTGGAACTGCTGGCTGCCCACGGCGAGCTGAGCGTGAGTGAAGCGGCCCGGCTCATGGCCACCAACCGGGCCGGCAGCCACCGGTTCATCTCCACCTTGAAAGACCTGGGATATGTGGAAAAAAACAGCAACAACAAATACCAGCCGACTCTAAAAATCATGGCCCTGTCCCAGAAAGTGGCGAACCGGTTCGAGATTCGGCGCCTGGCCAAACCTTATATGCATCGCCTATCCATGATGTACAAGGAAACCATCAACCTGGGACTGTTCAAGAACCAGGAGATCATCCACATCGACAAGATCGACAGCCTGGAGATACTCCGGATGGACTCGGCTTTAGGGGACAAAGCCCCGGCCTACTGTACCGGCCTGGGCAAATCGATTCTGGCTTTTCTGCCGGATCATGAGCTGACCTATTATCTGGACACGGTTGACCGCCGTCCCCTGGCCCCCAATACCATCACGGACAGAGATGAATTTCTGGCGGAACTGGCGAGAATCCGGCAAAACGGATATGCCATCGACGATGAAGAGATGAATATCGGACTTCGCTGCATTGCGGCCCCCATATTTGACCACAACCACTATCCCGCCTATGCCATCAGCATTTCAGGACCTGCCATGCGACTGACCCACCGCACCCTGGAAAACATGAAATCCAATATTCTGAAGACAACCGAAGATCTGTCCCGGAAAATGGGTAACGTCTGATCCAGTCTTTTCCATTTTTTTTAAACAAACTGTAAAAAATCCTTGACAACCGCCAGGGATTTTTTTTATCACAATACATGTCACGCTATAAAAACAAATGTCACACATTACATGACAATATTCAGAACAAGCGTAAAGGGGAGGCAACATGACACAGAAAAAACTGACCCGATGGGATCTTCAGACCAAAAAAGAGACCGGCGAAAAAGTCGTCTGGATCACGGCCTATGATTACTGGACCGCCACATTTGCCCAGGCCGCAGGCATGGACATGATTCTGGTGGGGGACTCTTTGGGCATGTGCGTGTATGGATACGAAGGCACGGTGCCGGTGACCATGGACCAGTGCATTGTACACAGCGAAGCCGTTCGCCGGGGCGCCCACAA
>JAABTO010000177.1 GCA_011389835.1 Desulfotignum sp.
CCCACACCGGGTTTACCGTTTAAGGCGTTGGATACAGTAGTGGCTGAAACATTGAGTTTACGGGCAATATCTTTGATGGTGACCCTGCTCATGGTTGAACGTCGACTCCCTTTTTCCCTGCCGTGACATCACCTGTTGTCCGGCCCTTCGTGAATGTGAAGGCCGATGGCGGACCCTTGACCTTACCCCCAGGCATTTTTCAGTTTCAGTGTATATCACAGGCCTGCCGTTAATGCCAGAAATTGTTGAAAATCATGCGCCGGATCATGAGCGGGAAAAAACGCTTGACAAGACAGGCGATCTTTTTTAGTTTAACGTTAAAGTTGATTCTGGTGGTCAATTGATATTTATTAGGGCCAAGCCGGGCGTTTTTAACTGCCTGGCAGGCGGTTTGGTTAACTTATTCGTTTAATCCAACAGCATTTCAGGGGGGGAGGAGAGATCATGGACACCTATTATATTGACGGGGAGTATGTGGATGAAGACAAGGCAATGGTATCGGTAAAGGATATCACGGTGCTCAGGGGATATGGGGTGTTTGATTTCATGATCACCTACAATAAACGCCCTTTCCGCCTTGAACAACATGTTACCCGGTTTGAGAATTCCGCTGCCAGGATCGGGTTGCAGCTCAACCATACTCACCAGGAGATTTGTGATATCGTGGTGGAGGCCATCCGCAGGAACCCGCACCACAATGAATCCAACATCCGCATCCTGTATACCGGGGGCATCAGTCCTGACAGTGTGACCCCCCAGGGCAACGGCATCCTCATGGTGATGGTGACCCCCAGGCACGAACTGCCGGACTGGTGGTATACCGATGGGGCCGCCATTGCCCTGGTGGACATGGAACGGTTTATCCCCACCTCCAAGAGTACGGCCTATCTCAACGCGGTGTATGCCCAGCAGCAGGCCCGTAAAACAGGGGCCATCGAAGCGGTTTACGTGGATCGGGACCACCGGGTCCTGGAGGGCACCACCACCAATATTTACGGCATCAAGGGCAATGAGCTCATCACCCCGCCCGACGGCATCCTTCCCGGTGTCACCCGGGGTGTGGTCCTGGAACTGGCTGAAGCGCTGCTGGATGTGAATCTGCGACATATCGACCGGAAAGAACTGGCCCAAATGGATGAAATTTTTATCTCTGCATCCAACAAGGAGATCGTGCCCGTGATCCGTGTGGACGATATGACCGTTGGGGACGGAAAACCCGGCAAGGTCACACGGGAGATCATGAAACGGTTCAGGGAACTCACCATTGCCTTTGGACAGGGTAAAGCAAAATGACATCATACCCCGGCAAAACGCTTCTGCCTTTGAGCCGCCGTGTCGTTGACCTGTCAAAGCTGGCCCACAATATCCGGGAACTCAAACGGGTGAGCCGTGCCCCCCGGTTCATGGCAGTGGTCAAGGCCGATGCCTACGGCCACGGGGTCCTGCCCGTGGCCCGTCAGGCGCTGGCAACCGGTGTTGACTGGCTGGCCGTCGCAAGGGTTTCTGAAGCTGTGGAACTCCGGTCGGCAGGTCTTTGGGTCCCTGTGCTCCTTTTTGGCGATGTAAGTGAGGACCACCTGGATTTTCTGGCAAAGGAAGAGATCCGCATCACCCTGACCGACCTTGAACAGGCCCGGCACCTGGCCGGGAGGGCAAAAGAGATGGGGCTGTGCCTCAAGGCCCACGTCAAGGTGGATACGGGCATGGGGCGCCTGGGCCTGTACCGGCAGCCGGAGGGTGATCCCTACACCGATGTCGGGGCTGTGTCCGGGATGATCCGGGAGATCCGCCGGATGGAGGGGCTGCACCTTGAAGGGATGTATACCCATTTTGCCAATGCCGACATCCGTGACAAGCGCCATGCCGGGGAGCAGTTGGCCGTATTCCAGTCCATCGAGCAGCACCTTCTGGCATCCGGTGACCGGCCCGACATCCTCCATGCCGCCAACAGCGCCGCCACCATGGAACTGCCGGAAGCCCATTTTGACATGGTCCGGCCCGGAATTGCCCTTTACGGGCTGACTCCCTCGGATGAAGTCGATACCGGTGACATCATACTCAACCCGGTGATGTCCATTGAATCTGAGATCATCCAGGTCAAATCCGTGCCGGCCGGTTTCCGGGTGAGCTACGGCAGTACCCATGTTACACCGACCCCAACCCGCATCGCCACCGTGCCTGCGGGATATGCCGATGGCTACAGCCGGCTGCTCTCTTCAAAAGGGGCCATGCTGGTCCACGGCCAGCGGGCTCCGGTTCTCGGGCGGGTGTGCATGGATTTTACCATGATCGATGTCGGTCATATTGATGGGGTCAAGGTCGGGGATCGGGTCACCCTCATGGGGTGTCAGGACAAGGCGTGCGTATCCGCCGACGAGATTGCCCAACTGACCGGCACCATCAATTATGAAGTGGTGGCCGCCCTGACCCGGCGCATGCCCCTCCACTATATCAACTCCTAAAGGCAATGGCCTTTGGATCAGCATAAAAAAGGACCTTGATGGAAATCCAACCCAACGTTTTGAGCCTTTCCGACTTTGAGCGGCAGACGGGCCGCCTGGACATGAAAACGAATGACACCGCAGATGCCGTCCTCTGCATTGCCGGTGACTGGGCCCCCATCCGTGCCTTTGCACCGTTGATTGAGACCGATCCCGAGGCGGTTTACGGTGACCTGCTCCCGGTGATCCGCTCCGCAGATCTGGCCGTGGTCAACCTGGAGGCGCCCCTGAGCGATGCGGGAGAGCCGGTGGGAAAAAGCGGCGCTGTTTTCAAGGGGGAAACCCGGCACGTTTCAGGATTGAGTGCCGCACCTTTTCATGTGGCCACCCTGGCCAACAACCACATGTTTGACTTCGGGACAGAGGCCTTTGTCCAGACCACCGATACCCTGGATAAAAACGGTATCCGGCATGTGGGTGCCGGCATGAACGAAGATCAGGCAGGACAACCACTTATCATTGGGGCCGGCGGTGTTTCCGTGGGGATCGTCAACTTCAGTGAAGGCGAAGATCTGACCGCAGCAGGACAAGGCCCGGGCGTCATGGGCTGGGATCTGGACCGGGTGACCGGGACGGTGGCTGATCTGAAGAAAAAAGTGGATATTGTCCTGGTGATCAGTCACTGCGGCATCGAGTATGTCCCCTTTCCCCCGCCTTATGTGGTCAGTGCCTTTGAGGCGGCCGCCGATGCCGGGGCGGACCTGGTCATCGGTCATCACCCCCACGTACCCCAGGGGATTTCCTTTCGAGGCAATGTGCCCATCTGCTACAGCCTGGGAAATTTTGTGTTTTATCAGCCCACCCGCCTGGTCTGGCGGAAACTGGGGTATATGGTCAATGCCGGGGTTTCGACACAGGGCCTGGTCTCCCTGGAGGTGGTGCCCTATCGGATCCATGATCTGGGGGTCTCATTGCTGGATAATGATGAATCGTCCCGTTTTTTCAAGAAAATCAATGACATCTCCCGGCCCCTGGAAAAAAAGGCGGGCCTTATGGATACCTGGCACGGCTTCCTGGATTATTACGGGATCACCGGATTTGAAAAGGAGATTGCCATGATCATGGAGAAACTCCAGGCCGATCCGGTCAAGGGGGCGGCCATGTTCCGGAATCGGCTGACCACCCTGCAGCATTTTCACCATTTCAAGGATCTCATGACCCGCATCATCAAAGGGGAGATGAATACATCTTCCGGATGGGCACGGGATCTGAACCGGGAATGGCTGACTTTGGTTTGTGATGACAAGAACTCAAAACCGATCTGATGTCAAAGAGGATCGTCATGACCCGGAAACACAGGAACAATTGATGAAAAAGACTTCGCATGCATCCATACTGGTGACCGACTCCGGCCTGGGCGGTCTGTCGGTTTTCAACCGCATCGCCGCACACCTGCCTGAAAAAAGCGTCTGGCCCAGTGTGGACCTGACCTATTTCAACGCCTGGCCCGCCCCGATGAGAGGGTATAATCACTTTGACACCCTGGAGAGGCGGGTGCGGGTATTTGACAATGCCATGCGTGCCATGGACCGGTTTGATCCGGATCAGATTCTGATCGCATGCAACACACTGTCGGTCATCTACCCCCACACCCCTTTTGCACAGGAAACAAAAAAACAGGTTCAGGAGATTGTGTCTCACGGCGTCCAGATGCTGTTTGAGCACCTGACCCGGGATCCTTCCAGCGTGGCCGTGGTGTTCGGGACCCCCTCGACGGTTCAGGCCGCATCCCATGAAAAGGGCCTGATGGCCCTGGGTATTTCAAAAGAGCGCATCCTGAGTATCGGATGTACCAACCTGGCGGGGTATATCGAGCGGGAACCGTTCAGCGGCATTGTCGGCCGGACCATTGATCATTTTGTCGGAGAGGCGGTCCGTCAGCTGGAGGGAACAAACGGACCGGTTCATGCCGCTCTGTGCTGCACCCATTTCGGATACCGGCAGACCCTGTTCCGGCAGGCCTTTGATCACCACACGAGTCGCCCCGTGACCCTGTCCAATCCCAATATCCGAATGGCGGATCAGGTATTTGAACCGGAGGGAAAACAGAGATTTGAGCGGCCCGATATCCGGGTGAGAATCGTGTCCCAGGCCGTGTGGAAAAAAGAGCAGATAGCGGCCTATCTGAAGCTGATGCCGGATATGACCCAGGCGGTTCGGGAGGCGCTCTTGAATTATGAACAAAACGATACCCTGTTCAGTGTTGCGTAAGATCACTGTGCAGAAACACGAAAGACAACCGTCAACATAACCGCGGCCCGGCGGATCATCCGCCCGGCACGATCATTGAGGAGTCAGAAGCATGCGTAAAGTACTGATTATCACAGGACCGGCAGGGGATGCCCAGGGGTGGGGCGATTTGAGCGTGACGGAAAACGTCTGCCAGGCGATCAAGGATACCGGCAATGACGCTGAGATCGCGTTTGTCACCTCGATGGATGAATTCTACAGGGCCATCCAAGAAAAAGCGTTTGATATCGTCTGGAGTGCCCTGTACCATGTCTCTGCCAAGTCCGAGACCATCGGTGTCAGTGATAGTGAAGAAAACTGGCTGGCCGACATCATGGACAGGAAAAAGATCCCTTACATCGGTCCCAATGCCGCAACCATGAAAGCCCTGATCCACAAGACCGCCACCCACCGGATTCTGGACAAGGCCGGTATTGCCGTTCCCTATCATTATCAGATCGAGCGGGAAGATCCCCTGCCGGATCTGGTCTATCCCGCGTTTGTAAAACCCAGCTTTGAGTCCCGCTCCGTGGGTATCAGTGACAACAGTGTGGTGCATACCCTTGAAGCGCTTGAAAAACAGGTGGCCTATATCCACGATACCTTTGAACAGCCGGCCCTGGTCGAGGAGTACCTTCCCGGCCGGGAGTACACCGTGCTGATGCTGGGCAGCGGTGAACACCAGGAATTTCTGGCCGGCCGCGTCGAGGTGGACCCATCCAAATTCGGCAAGTACCCCATCCTTCGAGCGGACCTGAGGGGCGTGGGGCTCACCAAGATCCGGCCCAGCATTCATCGGAGGGACGAAGCCGTGGCACTGACACGGGAGGCCATGGCCGCACTGGGCTGCCTGGACCATGTGCGGACCGACATGCGCCTGGATGCCCGGGGTCAGCTCAAGATTATTGAAGTCAACGGCATTCCAGGCCTGAAACCCCTGAAAAGCTGGAGCCCCCAGATGTATACCATGCATCATCCCTCTCCGGAGGGGCCCCTGGAAGACTATAAGCAGCTGATCCACAAGATCGTGTCTTCGGCCCTCAGCCGCCACGGCCTTGTGTGATGCCGCCCCCGGCGGCCCTGCTGACCGGAAACGTGAGGCTGAATGTTTACATCAAGAAGAGGGCATTCGATGACACTACCTTGTGACCCGTTACTGCTGGATCAAATCCGGCAGGCAGGAATCCTTTCAGGGCAGGACCCGGACGGCGGATTCGCCTGTCGTCTGGATTTTAATCGGCCTCAGATCGCTGTGGCCATCCATGCCGGGCACCGGGTCCGGCCGGAACTCCTCCCGTTCATGGCGTTGTCCGATGCCCAACGGCTGTTTGAGGAAGATGAGGCCACGGATGTGATGATCCGTCCGTTTTCCAATGCCCTGTGGGCATTGGAGTCCCGGGCCGTCTATGATCTGAACCGGGATGAAGCGATGGCCCTGCCCCTGACACCGGAAAAGTTCTGGGGCACCCGGGTGTACCAGGAGATGCCGCCCCCGGAAATGAACCGGAAAAGCCTTGAGAGTCACCGGCGGTTCTACCGGTACCTCGGCACCCTGATCACCCATCTGCTGGATCGATTTGATCGATGTGTGGTATACGATTTCCACTCTTACAACATCACCCGTCAGCAGGCCAAAGGGGTGGATGACCCGCCTGTATTCAATCTCGGAACCCGGGGGATTGACAGGAATACTTGGCAGCAGGAGGTGGACGACTGGCTGTCTTTGCTGGGCACCATCCGCCTGCCCGGGATCACGCCGACAGTGGCGGAAAACAAGGTGTTCATGGGCCATGGCGAGCTCTGCCGGCGGCTGACAGACTGGGATTCCCGGATACTGGTGCTGCCCACGGAGGTCTCCAAAGTGTACATGAATGAACTCACCGGAAAGGTGTATCCTGGGGTCACCGATGCTCTGGCATCTGAACTGAACCGTATCATGAATGCACATTTCCTTTTATAAGAATAACATCACCCGCCTGACTTTAAAGTGATCATGCAGATGCCTGGGCCACCCACTCCTTGATTCTTTCCCGGTCCTTTTCAGCCATGGAAGTGATGTGCAGCCGGGCATGATGGCCGTCCCGAACCGGTTCGGAATCAATGCACTTGGCATAGATATCGTCAAAGCAGTGGGCTTCCAGGCAGAAATCAAAATTGAGTTTCACATCGGTCAACGGTTCAATGGCAGTGCCTGTCTGGATGAGAAACTTGTTTTCGTCCAGGAAAAGAGAGGTGCCGGTCAAAGGGATGAGATCCAGTTTTTTGTCCTGTATGACCCAGCAGTGAAGCGGGAT
>JAABTO010000031.1 GCA_011389835.1 Desulfotignum sp.
CATTGCTGCCCATGGCTGTCAAATAATGGTGCCGAAGGGGAGATTTGAACTCCCACGGGTCTCCCCACACGCCCCTCAAGCGTGCGTGTCTACCTATTCCACCACTTCGGCCGTCATATCAGAATTAATCGGACACCGGGTCAGCAGACTGCTGAACCGGGGCCGACTGGGGTGTAATGATGCTTTTTTCTGCCTTGTGGCCGGAAAAATACGCCAGGGTCAGTGACGTCACCATGAAAATAATGGCAATCACGGTGGTGATTTTGGTCAGGATGGTGGCCGGGCCGGTTGCGCCAAACAGGGTCTGGCCGCCGCCCCCGCCGATGGATACGCCCATTTCCGCCCCTTTGCCGCTCTGAAGCAGCACAATCAAAATCAGCAGAATACAAACGGTTACATGCAAGGCAGTGATCAGTGTCGTCATATATATTCAATCATATTTTACAATGTTGGTAAATGTGTTTGCATCAAGACTGGCGCCGCCCACCAGGGCACCGTCCACATCATTGATGCGCATCAACTCGGCAATGTTTTCCGGTTTGACCGATCCGCCGTAAAGAATCCGGGTGGACTGGGCCGTATCCGGAGATACCCGCGTTTCCAGAAGATTCCGCAGATATTCATGCACCTCTGCCACCTGATCCGGTCCGGCCGTTTGACCGGTGCCGATGGCCCATACCGGTTCATAAGCAAGAACCAGGTCCTTCAGGTGTTTAGGATCATGGCCTTTTAACCCATCTGACACCTGCTTGTCAAGGGTTAAAAAAGTGTTTCCCGCTTCCCGCTGAGCATCTGTTTCACCGACGCACAGAATCGGTTTGAGCCCTTTTGCCGCCGCGGCTTTGATTTTTTTGTTCACGGTGTCATCGGTTTCAAAAAAATACTGGCGTCTTTCCGAATGTCCGATGATGACATATTCCACACCCGCCGTTTTGAGCATGTCCGCCGATATTTCACCGGTAAACGCGCCCTGGTTTTCAAAGTGCAGATTCTGAGCACCCAGGTGTATCCGGGTGCCGGCAATGGCAGCAGCCACCAGGGGCAGGCAAACATACGCCGGCGCGATCATGATGTCCACATCCGTGACATCGGCGCAGTCTTCTGCCAGATGTACGGCGGTATCCACGGCCTCGGGTCCGGTTTTGAACATCTTCCAGTTGCCGGCGATCAGGGGCTTGCGAGTCATAAAAACCTCCCGTTCGTATTATAGGGATTCTTTGATCATCTGGGCCAGGTCGGTCATCCGGTGAGAATAACCGGCTTCGTTATCATACCAGGCATAGACCTTGACCATGTTGCCGTTCATCACATCCGTGCAGCCGGCATCCACAATGGAGGACAGCGGACAGGAGTTGTAATCGATGGACACCAGGGGCAGGTCGCTGTATCCCAAAAATCCTTTCAGATTACCGTTTGCAGCGGTTTTCAGGGCCTGGTTCACCGTCTCGATGGTCAGATTGTCCTGCTGGGTCAACACCACCAGATCCACCATGGACACGTTGGGGGTGGGCACGCGCACCGACATGCCGTTGAGCTTGCCTTTCAGTTCCGGCAGCACCAGGGCCACCGCCTTGGCCGCACCCGTGGTGGTGGGAATCATGGACAGACCGGCGGCCCTGGCCCGTCGCAGGTCTTTGTGGGGAAAGTCCAGGATCCGCTGATCTCCGGTATAGGCGTGAATCGTGGTCATCATGCCTGACAGAATTCCGAAGTTTTCCAGAAGCACCTTGGCCACTGGCGCCAGACAGTTGGTGGTACAAGACGCATTCGAGATGATATGATGGGAAGACGGATCATACATGTCATGATTGACCCCCATGACAATGGTGATGTCCGGATTTGTGGCCGGGGCCGATATAATTACCTTTTTGGCGCCGGCATCCAGATGTTTGGATGCCCCTTCCCGGTCCCTGAAAATGCCGGTACACTCCATGACGATATCCACCCCCAGTTCCGCCCAGGGAATCTGGGCCGGATCCTTGAAGGAGGTGAATTTCACCTGTCTGCCGTCCACTTCAATGCCCTCCTCCTGGGCGGTGACGGGCGTGTCGAGCTGTCCGTGAACCGAATCGAACTGCAGCAGATGGGCCGCGGTCCGGGTGTCGGTCAGGTCGTTGATGCTCACGATTTCCAGATCCGGACAGGTCATTGCCGCCCGGAATACCAGCCGGCCGATCCGGCCGAATCCATTGATGCCGATTTTAACAGCCATTGATGTTCTCCTATCTGACAGGAATTGAGTTACATGTCCATATCTGCGGGGTCAATCCCCGGAAAAAGCCTGTCAGCTCCGTCCGGTGCCTTTGAGAATCCCGCTGGCCAGAGAAATACTTTTTTTGCCGTGGTCCACCAGGGCGGCGGTCAGTTTTTCCATATCCATTTTTTTCCGGGCAGTGACCGCCTTCAGAAGAATCGGCAGATTGACCCCGGAAATCACCTCCACGGTGCCTTCTTCCAGAAACGAATAGCTCAGGTTGGAAGGGGTGCCGCCGAACATGTCCGTCAAGATGATCACCCCGTTGTCGGATCTGACTTTGGTAATGCCCTGTTTGATTTTTTTTCTCAAGTGTTCAGGATTTTTCTGAATGTCGATGGAAACCGCCATGATCTTTTCCTGTTCACCCCCCAGAATAAATTCGACTGTATCTATGAGTGTCTGACCCAGCTGTGCATGGGCCACGACGAGTATGCCTATCATATTTCCCTGATGTCCCGATCGATGTCCCGGTGGATCAGTCCGGGATGATGGGCCTTGTGATTTAAGTGTTCAAAAATACAGCGGGCAATCACGACGCTTCGATGACGGCCGCCGGTACAACCGACCGCAATGGTTAAATACGCTTTGTTCTCTCTTTGATACAAAGGGATCAAATAGTCAAGCAGATGTGTGAATTTTTTTAAAAATGTCCGGGTCTCCGGATTGGATAAAACAAAATCCTTGACCGCACTGGATTCACCATCCAGGTGTTTCAAGTCCGCTTCAAAATAGGGATTGGCCAGAAACCGCATGTCTATGACCAGATCCGCATCCATAGGGATGCCGTATTTATAACCGAACGACAACACATTGATTTTCATTCTTGCCGGATGATCACTGCCGCGGCTGATCAGATCCAGAATCGCGGTTTTGAGCTGATGAACGCTCAAACGGCTGGTATCGATCAGATGATGGGCCGTTGATTTGATCAGGTTCAACGCCTCGATTTCCGAATGAATGCTTTCCAGCAGACTTTTTTTGCCGGAGACCGGATGCTGCCGCCGGGTCTGACTGAACCGTTTGATCAGGGTGTCCACATCCGCTTCCAGAAAAATGATTTCCGGTGAAATGCCCAGGGCCTCAATGGCACTGATCCCGGCGGTGTAATGGGTGGCAAAGGTTCTTGACCTCATGTCCATGACAAAGGCGATCCCGGTGATGTCCGGACTTTCCTTGAACGGCAGTTCCAGAAACCGGGGCACCAGCTCCAGGGGCATGTTGTCCACGCAGTAGAAGGACGCGTCCTCAAACGCCTGCATGGCCGTGGTTTTCCCGGAACCAGACAGTCCGGTGATGATATATACCGGCAGATGTTTCATTTAAAACGCTTCATCCTGTTCCACAATAAATTCATGGATATCGTCCATGGTTTCAGCGTTGATCAGCTCCTGTTTGAAATGATCCATTTTCAGCAGTTTGGAAATCTGGGCCAGCACTTTTAAGTGTCCGCCGGTGGAGTTTTCCGGGGTCAGGAGCAAAAAAAAGATATGGACCGGTTTTCCATCCAGAGAATCATACGACACACCGGATTTGCTGCGTCCGAATCCCAAAATGATCTCTTTGACGGAATTGAGTTTGCCGTGGGGAATGGCGATACCGCCGCCGATGCCGGTACTGCCTAAAGATTCCCGTTCCATGAGGACCGTGGCGATATCCTGGGCGTCAATGCCGGCAACCGGGGCCACGGCCCGGGCCAGTTCCCGAAGGATGCCGTGTTTGGTGGTGGCTTCAAGATCCGCCACAATGGACTCTTTTTTGAGCAATTGGCTGAGTTTCATGTGAGTTCCGATCATCCCCCGGGCTGGATCAGTCCCAGCTTTCCATTGTTGTGTTTGTAAAGCACATTCAACTGTTCGGTACGCGCGTTGTTGAACACGAAAAATGTATGCCGGCCGGTATTGAACTCGTTGACGGCATCGATGATATCCATGGGTTTGGTGTCCAGCGTTTCCATTACCAGGTCATCAAATCCCTGAAATCCGGGCCGCTGCATGGGGCTGCGGTCGAATTCCGCCGTATCCAGAAGGCTTTGTTTTTTACCGGACATGTGCTGTTTGAATTTTTCCTTGTGTTTTTTGATCTGAGCCCGGACTTTGTCCATAAGTATATCAATGGATGAGTACATGTTTTCAGATGATTCTTTGGCATGGATATTCAGTTTGTCACAGGTCAGCGAAATTTCCGCAATGTGTCTTATTTTTTCCACTGACAAGACCACATGCGCCTCGGCCGGACTGTCCATCATCCGGTCGAATTTGTCCAGTTTTTTGTTCACGTAAGACTTCAATGGATCGGAGGGATCGATTTTTTTAAAGGTAACGGTCGTTTGCATGAAACACCTCCCTAAAGTTGTTTACGTTTGCTGGAAGGCAGAATGTTGAGTACCTTCCGATATTTGGCAACGGTTCTTCGGGCGATCTGTATGTCGGCTTGCTGAAGAATGCCGGCGATCCGGTCATCGCTTAACGGGCTGGCAGGGTCTTCTTTTTCGATGAGCTGTCGGATTCTTTCCTTGACACTGGCGGATGCCATGGATTCTCCTCCGGTCCGTTCAATGGACGAATTAAAGAAATACTTAAGCTCGAACAGCCCCTGGGGCGTGTAGGCATATTTGTTGGTCGTGACCCGGCTGATGGTGGATTCGTGCATCTGGATATCTTCGGCAATATCCTTGAGGATCAGGGGACGCAGGTAAGCGATGCCTTTGTCGAAGAAGTCATGCTGGAATTTGATAATACTTTCCATGACCAGATAGATGGTTTTCTGCCGCTGGTGAATGCTTTTGATCAGCCAGGACGCAGACTGCATTTTATCGTTGAGATACGCCTTGGTTTCCTTTGAGATTTTTTTGCCCTCGGCAATGGCATTTTTGTAAAACCGGTTGATGCGCAATTTGGGCAGACCGTCATCGTTCATGACAATTTTAAAGCCGTCATTGACTTTGTAGACGTAAATATCAGGAATGATGTAGGCGGGTTCCTCATGGGAAAATTTTCTGCCCGGCTTGGGTTCCAGGTATTGCAGAATTTTTACTGCGGCCCTTACATCGTCCACGGAAATACGCAGGGCTTTGGCAATTTTTCGGCTGTTCCTGTTTTCCAGATTTTTTAAATGGTGTCTGATGATTTCAGTAAGCACGGGATTGTCGATTCCGAGCTGCTTGACCTGTATGAGCAGGGTCTCACACAGGTCTCTGGCACACACCCCGGGGGGGTCCAAAGTCTGCAAGACGGATAGAACCGTTTCCACCCGCGCTGTTTCCACTTGGGCGGCCTGGGCGATTTCGGTCACTTCCGCACACAGATACCCGTCCGGGTTGAGGTTGTCAATGATCATGTGACCGATCCGTTCATCCTTCTCATCAAGTTCCAGCAGCATCAGCTGCCATTTCAAATGATCCTCCAGCGTGGTTTTTTCAGAAGTGAACGCTTCAAAGTTCGGTGCTTCGGTGTGTTCGGTCTCCGTATAGATCCGTCCGGTGGAATTATATTCATTGATATAATTTTCCCAGTCCGTATCCGGCTGGACTTTTTCATCGATGGTGACTTCCTTGACCGGCGCATCCCGGTCCGGTGCAGGAACATCGGCGGCCGGGTCAGACAGGACCTGTTCTAACGGTTCGTCCGGACTCTGTTCTTCCAGTGCCGGATTCTGCTCCATTTCCTGCTGAATCATTTCCGCCAGCTCGACACGGGACAGCTGCAGCAGTTTGATGGCCTGCTGCAGCTGGGGGGTCATGACCAGCTGCTGGGTCAACGTGAGGTTCTGTTGTAAGCCAAGTTCCATGTTACAGCCTGAAATTGTCTCCCAGATAGGTTTTTTTGGCAATGGCACTGGCAATGATCCGGTCCGGGGGACCTGATTCTATCACCATGCCCTGACTCATGATATAAGCATGGTCGCAAACGCCCAGCGTTTCCCGGACATTGTGGTCGGAGATGAGCACGCCGATGCCTTTTTGGGTCAGCTGGGCAATGATCTGCTGGATGTCCATCACAGCCAGCGGATCGATACCGGCAAACGGCTCGTCCAGAAGAATGAACAAAGGGTCGGTGGCCAGAACCCTGGCAATTTCCAGCCGGCGGCGTTCGCCGCCGGACAGAGACGCGGCTTTCTGCCGGGCCAGTCCGTGGATGCCAAGCTCCTGCATCAGATCCTGTGCTTTGGATTGAAGCGGAACCCCGATTTCAGGCAACACTTCCAGAATGGCGGTAATGTTTTCCTCCACCGTAAGTTTCCGGAAAATAGAGCTTTCCTGGGGCAGATATCCGATCCCTTTCCGGGCACGGATATACATGGGATATTGCGTGATATCCTCATCCCCCAGTAACACATGACCGCTGTCCGGGCGGATCATGCCCACGGTCATGTAGAAAGTGGTGGTTTTGCCGGCACCGTTGGGGCCGAGCAGCCCGGTCACCTGCCCCGGTCTGACCGTCAGATCGGCCTGGTTGACCACTGTTTTTCCGTTGTAGGTTTTTACCAGATTATTGAGAGAGAGTTCTGTCATCTATTGATCAGCCGGTCTGTCTTCCGGATTGAACAGGGCCTGAACCCGGTTTTCACCGTCGCTTTCCACCAACACCCGATCCTGCTTCCGGAACAGGGTGATTTTTGTGCCGCTCACCCAGCTGGTGCCGGTGAGCAGTCTGACCTGGCTGCCGGTGAGGATCAGGGTATCGTCTGTGGCTGTGTATACTGCTTTGTCTGCAAACGCCTTTCTGTCTCCGGCCGTGTATTCGACATTGTCGACCGCTACGATCTGCTTGATCCGTTCGGCATTGCCCGGACCTGCAGTGTCCGGTTGGGAGGGGTGCAGATAGATTCTGATCGAATCCGCCTCCATCAGTGAATTGTCCTGATCCGCCCTGACATGGCCGATGAATTCCACCATGGAAGCTTCCTGGTGAGCGATCATTTTATCTGCGGTGATCTGCAACGGTTTTTCCGGCGAAAACCCCGACCCGGTCCCGGTTTTTTCCTGGGCAAATGCCAGCGGCGCCAGCGTCAGGAGCAGCAGCCCGATGATCCCAGCCATCCAGTTACGGCAGATAGAAATTCTCACTGAATTGTCCTTTGACATGTCCCTGTAAAATTATTTCATTGTCGTTGATGCGGATTTCCATGGTATCCGCTTCCATTGAGGCATCGGCATTTTCAAGCCACACCTTTGTATCGCTATGTATTATATGTGGTTTTTTTTTATAATGCAACTTATCAGTTTTCAGGGTGTGTGTGCGGTGCTTTACCACCACGTTGCCCGTAAAATCGATATCATGGGTCTGTGTGTCAAGAATCCCATGGTCGGATGTCAAAAGGACCGTATCCTGGTTTTGGGTATGAAATATCACCCGGACCCGGGTGAGGATGGCCTGATTCCGTTCCTTTGCCAGGGTGGCAGTGGCGGCTTCCAGCTCCCATTCCGTGATGCCGTTTTTTTTTGAAATCTGTTTCATGCCACCCAGTTTCAGCGCGGCATCGGAATCGATGTGAAGATCGGTGATCTGTTGAGGCACGGTCGTCATCTGATGAATCACATAACCAACACCCGCACTGAGGGTTGTGACCATCAGGAGCAGCATAACCAGAACCCGCGGTTTTTTGAAAAAAAAGCGGTTCATGCCAGAAACGGTTTCAGTGCGTTTTCCCACAAACCCGCGGCTTTGAGAATGGCGTCGCAGATTTCTCTGACCGCACCATGGCCGCCGGACGCCCGGGTGACGATATCGGCCCGGGCTTTCACTTCATCCACAGCATCGGCCACGGCAATGGCGACCCCGGCCCGGGTCATGGCCGGCAGATCGATCAGATCGTCCCCCATGAACGCCATGGCAGATGGATCAATGCCGGTTTTCCGGGCCATCCGGTCCAGTGCTTCCGCCTTGTTGAAAATGCCGTCAAAAATCAGGTCAATACCCAGATTCCGGCAGCGGTGGGTCAATGCCCCTGAAATACGTCCGGTGATGATACCCACCAGAATACCGTTGTCCATGAGCAGACGCAGTCCCAACCCATCCCGGGAAGTGAACTGTTTGATCTGTTCTCCGGAATCGGTATAGATGATCCGGCCGTCGGTCAACACCCCGTCCACATCCAGAACCAGCAGTTTGACCTGTGACAGTGACGTTGTCATCGGGTTATCCCGTTGCCTGCTTGATGGCCAGAAGCGTTTCAAGCAACGGTGCCATGTCGGCCAGAGGCATGGAGTTGGGACCATCGCACAGCGCTTTGGAAGGCTCGGGATGGGTTTCCATGAACAGGCCGTGTGCCCCGGCCGCCACGGCCGCTTTTGCCAGCGTGGGGATAAATGCCCGGTCTCCGCCCGATGACGTGATGCCGCCGCCGGGTAGCTGGACACTGTGGGTGGCATCAAAGATCACGGGTACGCCCATCTGCCGCAAAATATGGATGGACCGGAAATCCACCACCAGATTGTTGTACCCGAAGCTGGTGCCCCGTTCGGTGATGGCGATGTGAGGATTGCCGGTGGAAGCGGCTTTGTCAAGGATGTTTTTGCAGTCCCCGGGTGCCAGAAACTGGCCTTTTTTGACGCTCACCGGCCGGCCGGTCCGGCAAGCGGCCAGAATCAGGTCGGTCTGGCGGCATAAAAATGCTGGAATCTGGATGACGTCCAGTACCCGGGCCGCAGGAACAGCCTGATCCGGCAGATGGATGTCTGAGACTACCTGGACGTCCAGGCGGGACTTGATCTTTTCCAGAATGGCCAGTCCCTGTTCAAACCCGGGGCCTCGAAATGAGTCCACCGATGTCCGGTTGGCCTTGTCAAAAGAAGCTTTGAACAGAAACGGAATGTTCAGATCCCCGGTAATGGACTTCAGGGTTTCGCAGATCTGAAAGGTGGTATCAAAATTTTCGATCACACAAGGGCCGGCCACCAGGAAAAACCGGGGCCTGGGAGTGTCGATCATATCGAAAAAAAAATTGGTCATGGATCATCCTTTGGCATCTGAATATCAAGGGCGTGAATATGGGGTTCAACCTATATTCTGGCATCCAAAAAGTCAAGAATGTAAAATACCTTGATAAGTTTGGGTGTAGCTGGTATTTTTATGGGCGTTTCAATTTTGATAATGATAACTGTTTGAAAAAATGGGTTTTTTTAATGAAAAAATTTTTATTGCTGGTGATTTGTGTAATGATTCTGGTGCCGTTGATCTGGGTGCTGACATATCGATTCGAAGGAACGGCTCCTGAAATTACAGCGGATCTGCCGTCATTGTATCTCAAGGACGGGGTGGCATTGTCCCTGGATATCCAGGACACCGGCACAGGTCTCCGGGAGGTTCATGTCCGTCTGGTACAGCAGGAAACGGAAAAAACCCTGCTGAAAAAAGACTATGCAGGTGGGTCCGTGTTTAATCCGTTTTCCGGAGAAATTCCAAAGGAGGACCGGTTTGTCATTCCTGTGGAAACCGGTCGACACGGGTTGAGTGACGGCGATGCCCTGCTGCATGTTCAGGTGACTGATCAGTCCTGGCGGGGGTGGAACCGGGGCAACATGGCGGAACAGCAGATATCGGTCACCATCGATACACAGCCTCCGAAAATAGAGATATTGAGCCGGCAGCACAATGTGGAACGGGGCGGTTCCGGCCTGGTGATCTACCGGTTGTTCGAAACAGATGTCAAAAGCGGTGTTCAGGTGGGGGATCGGTTTTTCCCGGGCAATTCGGGCATGTTTGACGAAACAGACATTCATGCGGCGTTTTTTGCGCTGGATCATACCCAGGGCCCGGGCACCCAGCTGTGGGTCACCGCCGAGGATGGCGCGGGGAATACCACGCGCAAGGGATTTTATCATTACATCCGGGACCGGGGGTTCAAATCGGATGTGCTCAGGATCTCGGATACGTTTTTAGGAATGACCATGCCGGATTTTCATCTCGGTGACCGGGAAAGTCAATTCGAAAAAACAGACAATCCGCTTCTGGAAAAATTTCTGGTGGTGAACACCGAACTCCGGGATGCCAATGTAAATAAAGTGTTGTCCGTTCCGGCGGATACAGTGCCCCAGGTGCTGTGGCAGGGGAGATTCGAACGAATGGCCGGTGCCACCCGTGCCGGATTCGGGGACCACCGGACCTATACCTACAATGGCAAAGAAATCGGACAGTCCCGGCACATGGGAATCGATCTGGCATCCACTGCCATGACACCGGTGGGCGCGGCCAATGCCGGCCGGGTTGTCATGGCGGAACCCGTGGGTATTTTCGGCAACACCGTGATCATTGATCATGGGTTTGGTCTGGCCAGCCTGTACGCGCATCTGAGCAACGTGATGGTGTCTGTGGGAGACACGGTCCATAAAGGGGCTGTCATCGGCAATACCGGGATGACCGGGCTGGCAGCCGGAGATCATCTGCATTTTTCCATGATCGTCCACAATGTGTTTGTCAATCCGCTGGAATGGTGGGATCCCAACTGGATCGAAAACAACGTCACCGCCAAGATCAAGGCGGTCAGAGAAGGAAAATCATGAGCGACCACCAAATCAATAAAACCTATGAACAGATCAATGAGAAAATCGCCCGGGGAGAGGCCGTGGTGGTCACTGCCGAAGAAGTTATCGACCTTGCCAGAGACCGCGGTATTGTGGAAGCGGCCCGGCAGGTGGATGTGGTGACCACCGGCACGTTTGCTCCCATGTGTTCTTCCGGTGCGTTCATCAACATCGGCCAGTCCAAACCGGTGATCCGCACAACCAAAACCTGGTTCAACAATGTGCCGGCCTATTCAGGTATCGCAGCGGTGGACTGTTATCTGGGCGCCACCCAGACCAGTGAAGATGATCCTTTGAACAAACGTCATCCCGGGGATTTCAATTACGGCGGGGGGCACGTGATCCAGGATCTGGTGGCGGGAAAGCCCGTGGAAATCCGTGCGGAATCCTATGGCACCGACTGTTATCCCAACCGGCGCATCGAAAAGGTCATGACCCTTGAAGAACTGCCCAATGCCATGCTGGTGAACCCCAGAAACGCCTATCAGAATTACAATTGCGCCATTAACCGGTCGGACCGCACCAAATATACCTATATGGGCACATTGAAGCCCGACATGGGCAATGCCAATTATTCCACGTCCGGGGCGTTGAGCCCGCTGTTCAATGATCCGTATCTCAAAACCATCGGTGTGGGAACCCGGATTTTTCTGGGCGGGGCCCAGGGGTATGTGATCTGGACCGGCACCCAGCACAAATCCGCTGTGGACCGGGGAATGAACGGCGTGCCGCTGGGTCCGGCCGGTACCTTGTCCGTGATGGGAGATCTCAAGGAGATGTCTTGTGACTGGCTGGTGGGGCAGAGTATCCGTGGGTATGGCTGTTCTCTCTCCGTGGGCCTGGGGATCCCGATTCCGATTCTCAACGAGGAAATTCTCAAGTACACCGCAGTCTCCGATGACGAGATCTTCACCCAGATCGTGGATTACGGGTATGATTATCCTGAAGGCGTGGCCCGGTCCTTTGGCCAGGTGAGTTATGCGGAACTCAAAAGCGGTGCCATCACCATCAAGGGACGGACCGTGACCACCCATCCCCTGTCCAGCATGGTCAAGGCCAGAAAGATCGCGGAAATGCTCAAGTCCTCGATCCAGCGGTCCCGTTTTTTGCTGGGCCGGCCTCAGCACCTTTTTTTCCGGCAATAAGAGGTGGATATGACAAAAAAGAAAAATGCCTGGCGGGAGAATATCGAAGCCATTCTCATTGCCGTTGTGATCGCTTTGTTCATCCGCACATTCATCGTCCAGGGCGTTCAAAATCCCTTCCGGATCCATGCTGGAAACCCTTCAGATCGGGGACCATATTCTGGTGAACAAGTTTATTTACGGGATCAAGATCCCCTTTACCGACGGCCGGGTACTGATCCCTTTCAAAGATCCGCAGCCGGGAGATATCGTGGTATTTGAATATCCGGAAGATCCGTCCAAGGATTTTATCAAACGGGTGGTGGCCGTGGCCGGCGACACAGTCTCCATTGTTGACAAGCAATTGTATGTCAACGGTGAACCGGTGACCGATGAACCCTATGCCATGTATTCCCGGCTTCCCACCCATGTGGACAACATGGCGCCGGTAACGGTGCCCGAAGACAAACTGTTTGTTATGGGTGACAACCGGGACAACAGCCATGACAGCCGTTTCTGGGGATTTGTGGATCTGTCGGCCGTCAAGGGCGAGGCATTTATGATCTACTGGTCCTGGGACCGGGACAAATTCGGTGTGAGGTGGCACCGGATCGGTGATCTGCTGATATGACAAAATAGATTGAAGGATGCATGATGCGATTCACGAAAAAGGATATACTGGACATCCATTCTCTGGATCCGGAAGAGATCGCCCTGATTCTGGACACAGCCATGGGCATGAAAGAGATATCCCAGCGGCCGGTGAAAAAAGTGCCCACCCTTCGGGGTAAGACCATTGTGCTGTTTTTTCAGGAACCTTCCACACGGACCAAGCTGTCCTTTGAGATTGCTGCCAAACGGTTGTCAGCCGATTCCGTGGCCATTGCCAAAGCCGGTTCTTCCATGGCCAAGGGCGAAACCCTGATCGACACGGTGAAAAACCTGGAAGCCATGCGCCCGGATGTGATCGTGATGCGCCATGGATCTTCCGGGGCCGCATACCTGGTGGCAAACCGGGTAGATTGTTCGGTCATCAATGCCGGCGACGGGATCCATGCCCATCCGTCCCAGGCCCTGCTGGACATGATGAGTGTCCGGGAAAAAAAAGGGCGTCTGTCGGGATTGAAACTGGCCATGATCGGTGATATCGCCCATTCCAGGGTAGCCCGGTCCGATATTGCCGGATTTTCCAAAATGGGGGCACAGGTGTGGGTGTGCGCGCCCCGCACCATGATTCCGGCGGGAATCCAGGCTTTGGGATGCACGGTGGCCCCTACCATGGAAGCATGCGTGGCAGATGCGGACGTGATCATGATGCTGCGGATTCAAAAAGAGCGGATGAACGACATCCTGTTTCCTACAGAAAGGGAGTATGCCGGCTGGTTCGGCCTGAACCGGGACCGGGTGGCGCTGGCGAAAAAAGATGTCACCATCATGCATCCGGGACCCATGAACCGGGGGGTGGAAATCAGCAGTGATGTGGCGGATGCCGGGTATTCCATGATTCTGGATCAGGTAACCAACGGCGTGGCCCTGCGCATGGCCCTTTATTATCTGGTGGCAGGAGGAAGCAGACATGCGGACACTGATTAAAGGGGCCCGGGTCCTTGATCCCGGGAAACTGGATGGAAATAAAACCGTTCTGATCAGCGGACAGACCATTGAAGCGGTTCTGGATCCATCAGATTCTGTGCCCGGCAATGTTGAAGATCTCAGGGTTGTTGACGCAGATGGCCTGGTGCTGGTGCCTGGGCTCATGGATATTCATGTGCATCTGCGGGAGCCGGGTCATGAGTATAAGGAAACCATTGCCACGGGTGCGGCTGCTGCGGCCCGGGGCGGATTCACCGCCGTGTGCGCCATGCCCAACACGGTACCGGTCAATGACAATGCGCAGGTGACCCGGTTTGTTCTTGAAAAAGCCGGGGTTGCCAAAGCGGCACGGGTCTATCCGGTGGGGGCGGTCACCAGAGGATCCGCCGGTACTCGGCTGGCTGAAATCCGGGACATGCAGCTGGCCGGGATCGTGGCCGTATCCGATGACGGCCGGCCCGTGGAAAACGCCCAGCTCATGCGACGGGCTCTGGAATACTGCGATGGGTTGTCCATACCGGTGTTCGTCCATGCCGAAGACCTGTCTCTGGTGAACGGCGGTGCCATGAATGAAGGCCCGGCCGCCACGTTCCATGGTATTCCCGGCATCCCCAATGCCGCGGAAGCCGTCATGGTGGCAAGAGATATTCTGCTGTCCCGGCTGACCGGGGCCCGGGTTCATTTCTGCCATATCAGCTGTGAAGAATCCATTGACTTGATCCGGAACGCCAAACTTCAGGGGGTCCGGGTGACCTGTGAAACCGCACCCCATTATTTCACCCTGATCGATGAGGATGTCAAGGGATATGACACCCGTTTCAAGATGAATCCGCCGTTGAGATCGGAAAAAGACCGGCAGGCGGTGATCCAGGGGCTGGTGGACGGTACCATCGATGTGATCGCCTCAGACCATGCCCCCCACAGCCAGGAGGAGAAAGACCTGGAGTTTGATCGGGCCGCATTCGGCATCGTGGGGCTGGAAACCGCGCTGCCCCTGTCTTTGAAACTGGTTCAAGGCGGATGGCTGCCTCTGGATGAGCTGATCATGAAAATGGCCAAACATCCGGCCCGGATTCTGGGGATCAACAATGACATCATCCCTGGAAATCCGGCGGATCTGACACTGATCGATCTGGAAGATAAAAGGGTGATCGATCCGGACCGGTTCGTATCCAAAAGCCGGAACACCCCGTTCACCGGGATGTCGGTTCAGGGAACGGCCGTGGCTACCATGGTGAACGGTACCTTTGTTTTTGAGCGGCGGCCTGCTCAATGAGACCCTTACAGATCAAATAGATCCATCACCCGGTCCCGGAGGTATTGACCGATGGGGATGGCAGACGTCGCTGCCGGGGACGGGGCGTTACACACGTGCAGGGAACGCGGGGTTTGCGCGAATAAAAAATCGTGAACCAGATCTCCGTTTTTCATGACAGCCTGGGCCCGGATACCCGGGGGACAGGGTAACAGATCCGTCAGGGTCAGAGACGGGCAGTATTTTCTGATACGCCCCAGATACCCGGGTTTCCATACGGAATCCACCTGTTCCCTGATGCCGGATACCAGATGCCGTCCCATAACCTTCCAGAACCCGGGGAATGCCGCCATTTGAGCGACATCTGAAACATTTGCATTGAGCCGGCCGTATCCCTCCCGATCAAATCCCAGGACCGCATTGGGGCCCACGGTGATCCGGCCGTCGATCATGGGCGTCAGATGCACCCCTAAAAAAGGCAGATCCGGATCCGGTACCGGATAGATGAGCCGGGAAACGATGCTGGACCGATGGGCGGGCAGCTGGTAGTACTCCCCCCGGAAGGGCAGGATGGAAAAATCGATGTCAATGTGCATCATCTTTGCCAGGCGGTCCGCCATCAGGCCCGCGCACACCACCAGATAGCGGGTTGAGACCTCACCTGCCCGGGTATGCACCGTGACCTGATCTTGTGTCTCCATCAGTTGGGTGACAGGGTGACCGGTCCGGATATGTCCGCCTCGATCTGAAAACAAGGCTGCCATTTTTCGGGTGATCGCCGCAAAATCACAAATTCCGGTGGCCGGTACCAGCAATGCCCCCAGTCCTTGAATCCGGGGTTCCATGTGAATCAGTTCCTGCCGGTCCAGTTCGAAAATTTGGATCTGATTCCGGATACACCGCTGTTTCAGGGCCTGCAGCCTTTTTTGTTCGATGGGGGTCGTGGCCACCAGGAGTTTGCCGCATTGTCTGAACGGCAGGCCGTGTTCTCTGCAGAAAGCCATGGTGGCAGAAGCCCCGCGACGGCAAAAGTCCGCCTTCAGACTGCCGGGGGCATAATACACCCCGGCATGGATCACACCGGAATTATGTCCGGTCTGGTGGACCGCGAACCGGTTTTCCTTTTCGATCAGCAGGATGTCAGCGTCACCAAACTGTGCCTGCAGTGCGCGGGCAGTGGCAATCCCCACAATTCCACCGCCGATCACCGTTATGTCATAACCCCCTTTTTTTTTCATGACCGCAAAATAGTATCATGGTTCTGAAAAAGCAAGAAGGGTTTTGATAACTGATCTTCACGGAAATTCGATCCCCGGTTGACCCCGGGGCAATAAAAAGTATATAAAGGCTTGAGAAAAACCGCAGGGTATATCAGAATGGAGATTGACAATGAACGATTTGGATTTCTGGAACCGCCATTCCGTTCAATATCTGGAAATGGCATATGACACCGGACACAAAGAGATGATTCATGACCCGGACGGGTATGGAAAGAGAACCGGAGAATGCGGGGATACGGTTGAATTTTTCATCAAGATGAAAGACGGAATACTGGACACGGTGTCTTTTATGGCCCAAGGATGCCTGAACACCACTGCCTGCTGCAATACTGTGGTGTTTTTTGCCCGGGGAAAAACCATTGATCAGGCGTGGGAGATTACCCCTGAACAGGTGGTGGCGTATCTTCAGACATTGCCCCCGGATCATGAACACTGCGCCCAGCTGGCGGTCGGTGGGTTGTATCTGGCATTGTCCGACTGTCAGTTCAAACGGAACAAACAGACCAAAACCGCGTAAGGATCTGGAGAAAATTATGGAAGAAAACACATCGTGGGACTGGGGTACTGAGCTCAAGGAGATACCGTTTGACGAATGGCGAACCCGATTCAACTGGGTTCAGTCTCCCCGGGTGAGCCGGGATGGCGAGCGCATCGCCGCCATTGTCAACCTGGATGAAATGGCCTTCAATGTGTGTGTGAACGGGGAGGTCTGGGAAGGCGAATATGAAAAAATCTGGAGTCTGACCCCGGTTTCCGGCAACGGGTTTGCCGCGTTCGTGGCCCGGGATGAAGAATGGACCATGGCGGTGAACGGACAGGAATGGACCCAGTGGTGTGATTTTATCTGGCAGATGATGAAGAGCCCGGACGGCCGGACCCTGGGGGCGGCGTTTCAATCTGATTCGGAATACGGGGTGATGGTGAACGATATGCCCTGGGAACACCGGTATGAAAACCTGACCGGTGCGGTCATGGCTGCCGACGGCACATCGGCGGCTGTGGTCCAGGTGACATCCATGCCGGGCGCGGATGTGGACGCCTTCAAACAAGGTGTTTTCAGCGTGGCCCGCAACGGCGTCCCCCAGGACCGGCGGTTTCTGAATATCTGGGATATCAGCTTTGATGCATCCGGCAGGCAGATCGGATATACCGTGCGGACGAACCGGGAGGCGTATACCATTGTCCAGAATGACACCTTGTGGGACAACCGGTTCGAATCGGTGTGGAAGCCGGAATTTTTGGATGAAAATTCTTTGCTGGCACCGGTCCGTGTCAAGGGAAAATGGGAATTATATAAAAATGACGCGCCGTTCTGGCGCAATCGTTATGATCAGCTCTGGCACTTGACCCTGTCTCCCAACGGCAGGGACATCGCGGCCATTGTGTCCGCCCCCTACGGCCGCTGGAGTGTGGCCGTGAACGACAAAGTATGGCCTGTGTCATGGGACACAATGATTTCAGATATCTATTTTTCTGAAAACGGCGCCACCCTGGCAGCGGTCTACAAACACAAGAATGTCTGGGACCTGGCCGTCAATCAGACGTCCTGGGGAATGGCCGCTGATATGGTCTTTGTTCCCTGCTTCAATGCCGACGGCAGTGTGGTGGCGATCGTCATCCAGAAACAGGATCAGTATCAACTGGTGGTCAACAACCGGGTGGCGGCGTCCGGGTTCAGTTTCATGGCAGATCCTGTGATCAGTCCGGATGGATCGATGATATTGCTCAAAGGCATTGAGAACGGCATTTACAAGCGCCGGATCATCCAAGTGTAACGGGTAATTTTAAAAAGGAGCATGCAATGAACAGTTTTATCGCCTTTATCATGGGCCCGATGGTCTGGATATCGTTCATCATATTTCTGGGCGGCCTGACCATTAAGCTGGTGGGGATCCTCAAGGCAGTCCGTCAAAAAGAACCCTATATCTATTCCTATGTGACGCTCAAGCACAGCCTGCGCTCCATCGGGGCCTGGATGATTCCTTTTTTCCCCAGAAGTGCCCGAATGAGCCCGGTCTATTATGGCATATCCTATCTGTTTCATGTGCTGCTGTTTCTGGTTCCCTTGTTTCTGGCATCTCATATCGTGCTGATCAATGAGGCATTTCAGATATCCTGGCCCGCGCTGAACGATCAGGTGGCGGACTGGCTGACCCTTGGGGTGATCGCGGCCCTGATTTTTTTTGCCGTGCGACGGGTCATGGTGCCGGAAGTCAAATTTCTGACCGGGGCCATGGATTATGTGCTGATTCTGTTGGTGATGCTTCCCTTTCTGACGGGATTTCTGGCATACCACCAGTGGATCGCCTACCGGTGGATCACCGTGATTCACATATTGTCCGGAGAACTGGTGCTCATCATCATCCCGTTTTCCCGGTTTTCCCATATGTTGACTGCGCCGCTGACCCGGGCTTACATGGGATCTGAGTTCGGCCATGTCAGACAGGCCAAAGACTGGTAAAAGACAACTCCATGCAAACAAAGGACAAACCCATGACAGACGCCCCTTCATCTGTTGAAAAACCCACGGATCCGGCCATAGAGTCCGGGCTCGATCGATTGACCCCGGACCGGATCCGGCAGGTCATTCAACAGGTATTGAAAAACGAAACCGGCCCCCGGTTCAAAGCTTATGTGGAAACCTGCATGCGATGCGGCCTGTGCGCCGAAGCATGCAGTTATTTTCTGTCCAATGACCGGGATCCGCAGTTCATGCCGGCCGCCAAGGTGAAAAACACCATCTGGGAGATGCTGAAAAAAGACGGGGATGTTTCCAAGGATTTTCTGAGACGGGCCGTACGTATCGCCCATCTGGAGTGCAATGCCTGCAAACGGTGCGCCATGTACTGTCCGTTCGGCATCGATATCGCGTATCTGATGCTGCTGGTGCGCAGGATCTGCCACAAGCTGGAAATCACGCCCCAGTATATCCAGGACACGGTTAATTCGCATTCCGTTACTTTGAACCAGATGTGGGTCAAGGATGATGAATGGATCGACACCCTGCAATGGCAGGAGGAAGATGCCAGAGATGAGTTCGAAGATCTGCAGATTCCCTTAGACAAGGTCGGTGCGGATATCATGTATTCCGTGATCGCCCCTGAACCCAAATTCCAGGCCGGACTGCTCTATCAGGCCGCCACCCTGATGCACGCGGCCGGAATGAACTGGACCATGCCTTCAACGCCGGGCTGGGACAACAGCAACATGGCCATGTATACCGGAGACAATGAAATCTCCGGTCGCATCGCCCGGGCGTTTTTTGAGACAGCGGCACGGCTGCGGGTCAAGCGAATTGTCATGGGCGAATGCGGGCATGCGTTCCGGTCGGTGTACGACATGGGCAACCGGTGGAATTCCTGGGTGATGCCGCCTTTTGAGGTGGTGCATGCGCTGGCGTTTTACCATGAACTGCTCACTCAGGGCCGGATCTCCATCAAAGAAAAATACAAGAAAAAGGTGACTCTGCACGATCCCTGCAATGTGTCCCGGGGACGGGGACTGCATGACAAAGCCAGAGAAGTGGTGAACATGGTGTGCGAGGATTTTGTGGAGATGACACCCAACCGGGAGCACAACTATTGCTGCGGTGCCGGCGGCGGGGTCATCAACTGCGGTCCGCCCTACAAAGCGGAACGCATGGTGAACAACCGGGTCAAGGCGGAACAGCTCGCCGCCACCGGCGCAGACGTGCTGATCGCACCCTGTCACAACTGTCACAGCGGGCTGGAGGATGTCATTCAACACTATGATCTGAAGATGGAGATCAAGTTTCTGGGAGACCTGATTTATGATACCATGGAAAAAAAGATTTATGAGCCGGGAGCATGACATGACACATCCATTTCGATTCATTCTCTGCCTGGCCGTACTTCTGGCCGCAGTCACAACCGGCATGGTCAGTTATGCCGGACAGGATCTGGAGCGTCTGGACTCCTGGGCCTTTGAATCACCCCGGCGGCCCGGGGCGGTGTTCCCCCATGACGACCATATATTTCTAGCGGATGATGACTGCAGTGTCTGCCACCATGTGTATGAAAACGGTGAGCTGGTTCCTGATGAAAGCAGTGAAGACCTCTACTGCTCTGACTGTCACAGCCTTAAACCGGCGCCGGACAATCCCATGCCGCTGGAAGCCGCCTATCACAAGCTTTGCAGAGACTGTCATTTTGACCAGGGTGAAGGGCCGGTACTGTGCGGTGAATGCCACGTCAAGGAATAAGGAGAGGGCCATGACAAAAAAAATAATGATCGTGGATGATGATCCAGCCATTACAAAGTACCTGGAAACATTGTTCAAGGACAACGGATTCGATACCTGTATCGCCGATGACGGCAAACAGGCCATGGATGTGTTTCTGGACCAGCAGCCGGATCTGATTACTCTGGATCTGGAAATGCCCGAAGAATGGGGACCGCGGTTTTTCAGGAAAATTTCCAAAAAAGGGTACACCACCCCGGTGATTGTCATCTCCGGGCTGTCCGGGCGGACCCATTCCATTCCCAAAGCAGAGGCGTTTTTTGCCAAACCTTTCAAAGCCGATGAGGTTCTTGCCAAAGTAAAGGCGGTTCTGGGCGTGTGATTGTTGCAAAATTATGACAAATAAACTCCTGGTGGTCGATGACGAGGAGGGCATCCGCGAGGTCCTGGAAATCACCCTGACAGATGCCGGATACGAGGTGTTGACGGCGGAGAATGGCTTTTCCGGTCTTGACATGGTCAAGACCCATAAACCCGAAATCGTGCTCACCGATATCCGCATGCCCGGCATGGACGGCATGGCGCTGCTCAAAACGGTCAAACAAACGTATCCGGATATTGAGGTGATCATGATCACCGGTTACGGGGATGCCAACCTGGCCATTGACAGCTTGAAAATCGGTGCCGTGGATTTCATCTCAAAACCCGTGAATCAGGATGTGCTGGAAATCGCCCTGAAACGGGCCAACGACCGAATCCGCACCCGGGAAAAACTGGCCGATCATACCCGGAACCTGGAAATCCTGGTGGCGGAAAAGACCCGCAAGCTGGCGGAGTCGGAAAAACGATATGTCCAGCTGTTTAACGAGTCCCCGGCGTATATTACCATTCTCGACGAAAATTTACGGATCGTGGAATCCAATAACCGGTTCAAGGACCAGTTCGGGGATCACCCGGACATGTACTGCTTTCAGGTGCGACAACAGCGCAAAACCCCCTGTGATACCTGCCCGGTAAAAGAAACCTTTGCTGACGGCCATTCCCATACTGCGGAAATGGATGTCACCCTCAAGGACGGCCGGGTCCGCCGGTTTTTCATTCAGACCTCTGCCATCCCGGATGACAGCGGCCGGATCCGCCATGTCATGGAAATGTGTACGGATATCACGGTCATTCACCAGCTCCAGGATCACCTGGCCGCCCTTGGCCTGCACATTTCTTCCATTTCCCATGGTATCAAGGGCATGCTCACCGGTCTGGACGGCGGGGATTACCTGATTCGGGCCGGCCTGGAAAAAAATGATTTTCAACGGATTTCCAAAGGCTGGGATATTATCCGTGAGAAAATCGCCATGATCCGGCAGATGGTTCTAAATATTTTGTATCATTCCAAAGACCGGACTCCGGACATGCAGCCGGAGTCTGTGTTTGATTTCATTCAGGAACTGGTGACCACCATGGATCCCCGCATTGACAAAGCCGGAATTGAACTGATACTGGACACGCCGAAACCCAGCACCGATTTTCATGTCATCATGGATAAAACCCTGCTGTTTGGTGCCTGCCTGGCCATTCTGGAAAATGCCGTGGATGCATGCATCAGCGTGGCAAATGACAGAAAGAAACTGACGATTCATATCCAGGTCGCCCAAACACCGGATCAGGTGGTGTTTAAAATCAGGGACAACGGCAAGGGCCTTGACAGACAATACCGGCAAAAGATATTTTCCCTGTTTTATTCTGACAAGGGAAACAAGGGGACCGGCCTGGGACTTTTCATTGCCCGGCGGTCGGTACAGCTTCATCAGGGTGAAATTCACGTGGACTCGGTTCCTGGAGAATTTACTGAATTCACCATTGCCATTCCGAAAAAAGCATCTGACATTTGACATAAAACGGTTTATTCTTATCATAAAAGAATAGCTGCTAAATAAAGAAGGGCGTGTGGTTTGTGAAATAGATGGGGGGGATATTTCATGGCAAAATGGATGACAATCAGTGACGCTGTGGATGCGTTTGATCTGTTTGACCTGTTCAGCGAGATCATCGACTCTTACAGCGAAGAGATGGATGACCCGGAGGCCATGGCATCCGAACTGACGGAACTGCTTGAAGAGCATGAAGAAGAGTATGAGTTTTCTCCGGACCCGGACGGTGACTATGCGGAAAGTTTTGAACGCAATCTGCGGGATGCCATCGGGTATGTGTTTGAAGAGTTTAATCTTGGCGAACTGCCGGTAATCGATTTTGACGACCCGGATGTGGATGAGGACGACCTGACCGATATTTATGATGACAAATTCGATGACAATATCGAGCACCGGGTCGATTTAGATGTCTATGAAGAAGGCGATGACACCGAGGAAGATGATGCGGATTGAACAGTTCAGATACGCAGCAGACAATCTGGCATACCTGGTTTTTTCGGGCACTTGCGCAATTGCCATTGATCCCGGTGCCGCCGATGCCATGCTGGCATTCGCCCGGTCCCAAAACCTGACGATTACCGGTGTGACCAATACCCATCTTCATCCAGACCATACCAGCGGCAATGCCCGGATACTGGAAAAAACCAACGCTGATTACCTGGACTGCCGGAACCTGGCCGACAATGAACCCATTGCTTTGGAAAACGAGGTACTGACCGTCATTACCACCCCGGGGCATACCCATGATGATGTCTGTTTTTTTGCGGATGATTTTCTGGTGACCGGTGATACCCTGTTCAACGGCACGGTGGGAAACTGTTTTTCCAGAGATCTGGATGCGTTTTACCATTCCCTGAAAAAACTGATGGCATTGCCCGGTCCCACCCGGATCTTTGCCGGACACGATTATGTCAAGGAATCAGTGGAAATCGCCCAGGCCATCGATCCGGATACACCGGGTGTAACACAGTATCTTGAAACCTATGATCCGGATCGGGTGACCTCCTGTCTGGCGGATGAACTCCGAATCAACCCCTTTCTTCGATTCAACGACCCGGCAATGATCCGCAGACTTGAACAGCGCAATTTTCCCTGTGACACGGAAATGGATCGGTTCAAATCCCTGATGCAGGCGTTCTGATATGGATGAACCGGATTTGTCTGGAATCTGCTGCCGGTTTTTGCAGGCTGCGGACACCATGGACCTGATGGCGCTTTACAAGGATGCGGGCTGGTGGGACACCGCATGTGAACGCCACCCTGAGTTTTTGTTCCGGGTGGTTCCTGATTCCGCTTTATTCGTGGGTGCGTTTTATCAAAAAAAAATGATCGGCATGGGCCGCGCCCTTTCTGATCTGGTCAGTGACGCCTATATTCAGGATGTGGTGGTGCTGCGAATGTTCCGGGGCCGCGGTGTCGGCAGACAGATCATTCAAACGCTGATCGCCGGTCTGAAAAAAAACGGTGTGGACTGGATCGGTCTGATCGGTGAACCCGGTACCGGCCGTTTCTATGAATCTCTGGGATTCAGACCGATGACCGGGCACATCCCATACAGACTAAAGGATTGATTTATGTATAATCGTTATGACACCTTTACTTCCAAAGATTTCCAACACAGCCTGTGCTTTCCGACGGCGGGACGTTTTGAGCTGGCCGACCGGCAGATGGTTCAGATATATATCGATAAATATGCGCCCGATTCCTGTGAGTATAATTTTGCCAACCTGTTCTGCTGGCAGGAGATTTACAATTATTCCTGGCGCCTGTTCAAAGGCCGGCTGGTGATTTATGACGGGGTGAATCAGTGTGCGTTCATGCCCCTGGGGGAACCGCTGCCCCCGTCGGAACTGGCGGAACTGGCAAGGGAACTGATGCGGGACGGCCTGGTGCCGGACATCGGTCTGGTGCACAAAGACTATCTGGATGCCAATCCCCGGTGTGAGCAGTATTTTTCCATTCATCCTGAGCGGGACTATGCCGAATATATCTATGACGTGGACCAGCTGTGCCGCCTGAACACCCCCAAGCTGCATAAAAAGAAAAATCTGATCTCCCAGTTCGAGCGCTCACATCCGGATTACCGGGTCATGATGCTGACGCCGGAAAAACAGGTTTTGGCCCGAACCATGGCTCAGAAACAGCTGGCAGGTCAGAAGCCGTTATCATCCGGCCTGGCCGGCGAGTTTGAAGCCATGGAAAAGGCGTTTTCCCATTTTGACGCACTGGGGCTGGAAGGGCTCGCCCTGATGGTGAAAGGTCAGATGGCCGCGTTTTCCATTTTCAGCCCGTTGAATTCAGATACCTATAATATCCAGTTTGAGAAGTCTGATTTTGAATACAAAGGCGCGGCCCAGGTGATCAACCAGCAGACCGCTCTGTATCTGCATGACCGGTGCCGGTATATCAACCGGGAACAGGATTTGGGAATCAGGGGGCTGCGTCAGGCCAAAAAATCCTATGAACCTGAAACAATTCTGATTCCTTATACCCTTCAGCTCAAACCAAGATGATCCTCTGATCTACATGCCGGTTTTGAGCCGTTCCCAGAAGCGTTCATACACCAGAATGGCATCCCCCACATCGGTCTGGAATTCCCCTTTTTTCACTTCCTGGGCAGATGGAAAAATGGTGGGGTTGTTTTTCATCTCTTCGGGCATCAGTTCGATGGCGGTGCGGTTGGCCGGTGCATAACCGATATATTCACACACCTGATAGGCGATTTCCGGCTTCAAGATGAAATCGATGAATGCGTGGGCCTGTTTCTTGTTTTCCGCACCCGTAGGGATAACCATGGAATCCACCCAGAAAATGGCGCCTTCTTGTGGATAGGCATACTGGATGGCTGGAAATTCCTGAGCCGCCATATAGGCTTCCCCGTTCCATACCATGCCGGCAAACGCTTCCAGGTTCAACAGCGGCTGTTTGGGGGAATCGCCGGAAAATACCCGGATGTTGGGCATCAGCTTCCGGATCGATTCATAGGCTGTTTCGATGCGGGCCGGGTCGGTTTCATTGACGGAAAATCCATTGACAATCAGGCCGATCCCCAGGACCTCCCGCAGATCATCGTTCATGACCAGGCGGTTTTTGAATTCCGGTCGCCACAGGTCCTTCCAGGAGGTCATCATTTCCGGCGCCACCTGGTTTTTGTTGTACGCCAGGGCCGTGGATCCCCACACATATGGAATCGAGTATGTATTGCCCGGATCATACGGCTGGTCCATCAGGGCGGGATCCAGGTGCTGGAAATTGGTGAGCGCATCATGGTCGATGGGACTGAGCAGGCCTTCCTTGCGCATCTTGTGGACAAAATAGGTGGAAGGGAACACCACGTCATAGCCTTTGCCCCGGGTGAGCTTGACCTTGGCATACATGGATTCGTTGCTGTCATAGGTGGAATAGATCACCTTGATGCCGGTCTCTTCCTGAAACTCAGCCAGGACCTCGTCGGGCATGTATTCGGTCCAGTTGTAGATGTAGAGTTGCTCTCCGGCAACAGCCGGCACACAAAAAACAACCAGGCATAACAGCAGCAGCCAGTGTTTCATTTTTTGATCTCCTTTGTCAGAATATGGGCAGCGCTTACCGCTGCCAGCGTTAACATGAACAATACCGTGCACAAGGCATTGACCTCCGGGGTGACTCCCAGTTTTACCATGGAATAGATCTTGAGGGGAAGGATTTCAAACCCGGGACCAGTGACAAAAAAACTGATGATCACGTCATCCAGCGACAGGGTGAAGCTCAGCAGCCACCCGGCCAGCACCGCCGGCAAAATCATGGGAAAAATAATCTTGAAGAACACATCCTGTTCCCGGGCCCCCAGATCCCTTGCCGCATCCACCACCGCCGGGTCAAATCCGGATATTCTGGCATGCACCAGCACGATGACAAACGGCAGGCAGAAGGTGACATGTGCGGCCAGCAGCGTAAGAAACCCCGGCGTCAGCCCGACAGTCACAAACAGCATGAGCAGGCTGATGCCCATGACAATATCCGGGCTCATCATCACTGAATACACCAGACCGAAAAACAGTTTTCTGCCGGCAAACCGGTACCTTGATACGGCAAAGGCCCCCAGGGTGCCCAAAGCCGTGGCAATCAGACTGGAAACCAGGGCCACAATCAAAGAATTGACAAACGCATCCAGCAGCTGCGGGTTGTCGACAAGACGTTTATACCATTTCAGGGAAAACCCCTGCCAGGATGTGGTGTATCTGGCCTGGTTAAAGGAAAACACCATCAGCACCAAAAGCGGGCCGTATAAAAACGCAAACACCCCGGTTGTCCAGGATATTTTGAGCCAGCGCGTCATAAGACCTCATACCGGTTGAAATGTCTGGACACGATGAAATAGATGAGGATCATTATCCCCATGAGCAGCAGTAAGAACACACTGGCGGCAGAACCGAACGGCCAGTTCATGGCCGTCAGAAACTGGTTTTTGATGAAATTGCCCATGAGCATGGTTTTGGCGCCTCCCAGCAGATCCGGCACATAAAACAGGCCCATGGCCGGCAGAAACACCATGATGCATCCGGCCATCACACCGGGCAGCGACAACGGCAGAACCACACGGAAAAACACGGCAAACCCGTTGGCCCCCAGGTCCCGGGCCGCTTCCATCAGCCGGGGATCCATTTTTTCCATCACCGCGTACAACGGCAGAATCATAAACGGCAGCAAGGTATATACCAGACCCACGTACACGGCAAA
>JAABTO010000178.1 GCA_011389835.1 Desulfotignum sp.
CACCCGGATGCCGGGAAAACCACGCTCACTGAAAAACTGCTGCTGTTCGGCGGGGCCATTCAACAGGCCGGGGCGGTAAAATCCAGAAAAACCGACCGGGCCGCCACGTCCGATTTTCTGTCTATCGAACAGGAACGCGGCATTTCCGTGTCTTCGTCGGTCATGAAATTCGAATACAAAGGGTATGAGATCAACCTGCTGGACACGCCGGGGCATCAGGACTTTTCCGAAGACACCTACCGGGTGCTCACGGCCGTGGACTGCGCGGTCATGATCATCGACAATGCCAAGGGGGTGGAACCCCAGACCGAAAAACTCATGGAGGTGTGCCGCATGCGCAACACCCCCATTATCACGTTTATCAACAAGCTGGACAGAGAAGGGCTGGAACCGCTGGATATTTTCGAGGATATCGAACACAAGCTCCAGATCGAATGCGTACCCCTGACCTGGGCCATCGGTATGGGCAAGCGGTTCAAGGGCGTGTATAATTTTGATAAAAAAGAACTGGGACTGTTCACACCCGGGTATACGCCCAGGGATGATGACGGCATCACGATCCAGGACCTGTCCGACCCCCGCCTGGATGAACTGATTTCCCCATCTGCCGCCAATCAGCTCAGAGAGGACGTGGAATTGATCAAAGGGGCGGCAGACCCCTTTGACATGGACCTGTACTTGAACGGCACCCAGACCCCGGTGTTTTTCGGGTCTGCCATCAACAATTTCGGGGTCAGAGAGATGCTGGACGCGTTTGTACAGATCGCCCCCCCGCCCGGGGTCCGGCCGGCCGCCTCAAGGGATGTCAATCCGCTCGAGTCGGATTTCTCTGGATTTACGTTTAAAATTCAGGCCAACATGGATCCGGAGCACCGGGACCGGATCGCGTTTTTCCGGATCTGCTCCGGAAAATTCACCAAAGGCATGAAAGTGAAGCATCACCGTATCGGCAAGGAGATCCGCCTGTCCAATGCCACCATTTTCATGGCCCAGGAGCGCAGCAATGTGGAAGAAGCCTATCCCGGGGACATCATCGGCATCCACAACCACGGCACCATCAAGATCGGGGATACGTTCACCACAAAAGAACCGCTCAAATTTTTGGGGATTCCCAGTTTTGCGCCCGAGCATTTCCGCCGGGTCCTGCTCAAGGATCCCCTCAAAACCAAGTCCCTGAACAAGGGATTGACCCAGCTGGCGGAAGAGGGTACCATCCAGGTGTTCCGGCCGCTGCTGGGAAACATGCACGTGATCGGGGCCGTGGGCGTGTTGCAGTTCGACGTGACCATGGCACGGCTCAAGGCGGAATACAATGTCCATGCCGGATACGAGCCCATTGACCTGTCCGTGGCCAGATGGGTCACCAGTGAGGATGAAAAAACGATGAAACGGTTCCGGCAGAAAAACGAATCCAGTCTCGCCCTGGATGCGGAAGGGTGCCTGACCTTCATGACCACCAGCGAATATCAGCTGGGGTTTGTCATGGAAGAATGGCCGGACATCCAGTTCCACAAGACCCGCGAGCACAACCTATAATTCACTTTTTTGACCCATTTTTTGAAAGGAGTGCCCCATGACAGTGCAGCGAATTCACAATTTTAACGCAGGTCCGGCCGCTTTGCCCCTGCCGGTTTTAGAAGAGATCCAGGCCTCGTTTCTGAACTTTAACGGATCCGGCATGTCCATTACCGAAATCAGCCACCGATCGGCCCAGTTTGACCAGGTGATCAATGATGCCATAGCGCGGGCCAGGCAGCTGTTGAAACTCGATGATTCCTGGCATGTGCTGTTCATTCAGGGCGGGGCCTCCCTGCAGTTTGCCATGATCCCAATGAATTTTCTGGGCCAGGGGCAGACCGCGGACTACATCAACACCGGCACCTGGTCCACCAAAGCCATCAAGGAAGCACAGATCCTGGGAAAAACCATCCAGGTGACCGCCTCTTGCGAAGATGAGAATTTCTGCTATATTCCGGAAAACATCCCCTGCACCCCGGATGCCCGGTATGTGCACCTCACCTCCAACAACACCATCAAAGGCACCCAGTTTGCACAGTTTCCGGAAACCGGCGGCATCCCTCTGGTGGCGGACATGTCTTCGGATATCTTTTCCCGGCCCCTGCCCATGGACAAGTTCGGCCTGATCTATGCCGGTGCCCAGAAAAATCTGGGGCCGTCCGGCACCTGCCTGGTGGTCATCAAAAAGGATTTTCTGGAAACCGCCAACCCGGATCTGCCCTCCATGCTCAAATACAGTACCTATGCAGGCAAAAACTCCATGTACAACACCCCGCCCTGTTTCGGCATCTATACCATCGGCCTGGTGTTCAAGTGGATCCAGGAACAGTTCGGCACCCTGGAGGCCATGGCGGCATTCAATCAGGAAAAAGCGGGCATGCTGTATGATGTGATTGACAACTCCGATTTTTATCGGGGCACGGCCCAAAAGCATTCCCGGTCCCTGATGAACGTGACCTTCCGGCTGCCCACTGAAGATCTGGAAAAACAGTTTGTGGCCGATGCCCTGAAACAGGGTCTGGGCGGCCTCAAGGGCCACCGGTCTGTGGGCGGATGCCGGGCCTCCATCTACAATGCCGCCACAAAAGAAGGGGTCCAGGCGCTCAAGGATTTTATGATCTCTTTTGAAAAGGAGAATGGATGATGAAAGTATTGGTCAGCGATAAAATGGATGAGGCAGGCATCGATATTTTCAAAAACCAGGAAGGGATCGATGTGGATGTGAACACCGGGCTGTCCCCTGAGGCACTCAGAGATATCATCGGGTCCTATGACGCGCTGGCCATCCGGAGCGCCACCAAGGTGGACAAGGCCCTGATGGATGCGGCGGTCAACCTTAAGGTGATTGCCCGGGCCGGCATCGGCCTGGACAATGTGGACATTGACGAGGCCACCCGCAAAGGGGTGGCGGTCATGAACACCCCTGGCGGTAACACCGTGACCACGGCTGAGCATGCCATTGCCATGATGATGTCTCTGACCCGGAACATCCCCCGGGCCACTGCATCCATGAAAGCCGGGAAATGGGAGAAAAAACTGCTCCAGGGCCGGGAGATCTTCAACAAGACTTTAGGGGTTGTCGGTTTCGGCAACATCGGCTCCATTGTGGCCAACCTGGCCAAGGGGCTGAGAATGCGGGTCATTGTCTACGACCCCAACATCTCCAAAGAACACATCGAAAAGCAGGGATTCGAGTATGTGGATCTGGACACCCTGTATCATACGGCAGACTATATCACGATCCATGTTCCCAAGATGGAGGCCACCATCGATCTGCTGGATGCTGAAGCGTTTGAGAAGATGAAACAAGGGGTGTATGTGATCAACTGCGCCCGGGGCGGCATTGTCAACGAAACGGCCCTGCATGAGGCGATCGTGTCCGGAAAGGTGGCCGGCGCAGCCCTGGACGTGTTTTCCACCGAACCCCCTGAAGACCTGCCCCTGCTGGGACTGGACCAGGTAGTGGCCACCCCGCACCTGGGGGCCTCCACCAAGGAAGCCCAGACCAATGTGGCCGTGGCCGCCGCCAACCAGATCATTGCCTACCTGCTGTTCGACACGGTGATCAATGCCGTGAACGTGCCCTCTGTCACAGGAGAAGTGCTGCGCCAGCTCAAACCGTTTCTGTACCTGGCTGAAAAAATGGGCAAGATGCAGGCCCAGCTCATTTCCGGCGGTATCAAAGAGGTGCAGATCGAATATATCGGCAAGTTTCCGGACCTGGATCTTAAACCGGTCACCATTGCCGCCATCAAGGGGCTGCTCAACCAGTTCATCCCCTATGAGGTCAACTCTGTGAACGCCATCTCCCTGGCCAATGAAAAAGGGATCAAGATCTCCGAGTCCACGGCCCAGGATTCCGGCAATTTCATCAACCTGATCCGCATCACCGTGGTCACGGACACCGGTACCGACGTGGTGGCCGGCACCATCTTCGGCAAGGACACGGCCCGGATCGTGCGCATCAACAAGTTCCGGCTCGAAGTGATCCCCGAAGGCCATCTGGGGCTGATCCACAACGTGGACAAACCCGGCTCCATCGGTTCTATCGGCGACACCCTGGGAAAACACGCCATCAACATCTCCCGGATGATGGTGGGCCGGGAAGAGGACGGGCAGCGCAACATCATCTTTTTGAAAACCGACACCCCGGTGCCGGCGGACGTGATCGAGGAGATCGAATCCCTGCCCCTGGTGGTGAGCATGAAAACCTTTGAACTGTAGACATGCGTGATCCGGAAAGAAAAATCCCCTTCAACTACACCTCTGCTGCTGACGATCAGATCATTGTTCATCTTTTCGGATCCGCTTTTCTGAAAACGATCCAGGATCTGAATCCCAAAAAAGGGACCGGCCGGTCAGCAAGGCTGCTGTACCGGTTCATGGGGGATCTGTTCATCATTGCACGCAATCCGTTTCTTTTTCAGGAACTGGTGGCCCGCCCGGTCCAGCGCAGGCAGCTGTTTTCCGAGTTTGAAAAGGATCTGGCCGTCATTGAACAGGCGGCCCGGCACCCGGAGGTGTTCCAGATGCTGGATACCTGCCGGCAAACCCTTGAAGAGATAAACCACCAGATCTCTGTCCAGGCCGCGTTTCAAAAAAAAATCCTCCGGGTGCTGGGACCGGTGGTGGGCAAAGACAACATCTATTTCGACCCGTTTACCCTGGTTGCCCATGCCACGGATGCCACGGACTGGCGGCGGTTTCTGCCCAAAGCGGTGCTGCGTCCGGAAACCGAATCCCAGGTGCCGGTGCTGATGAAAAAAATCCGTGACCTGGGGCTGCACATCATCCCCAGAGGCGCCGGCACCGGATTGACCGGCGGGGCCACGCCGCTCACTTCCGACTGCGTCATGATCAACACGGAAAAACTCAACCGGATCGTTTCCATCGATCCTTTGGAAGAGATCAAAGACGGCGGGTGTTACGCCATGGAACTGCAGGCCGGGGTCATCACCCAGGATGCCAAGGATGCGGCCCGGGAACACGGGCTGATTTTCGCCACCGATCCCACATCCGCCTGGGCCTGCACCATCGGGGGCAATCTTTCGGAAAATGCCGGGGGCAAGACCGCGGTCCTGTTCGGCACGGCACTGGACAATGTATTGTCCTACCGGATTGTCATGCCCGACAGCCGGGTCTACACCGTGGTTCGCAAACATCATCCCGGCCGCAAAATCCTGTTTACCGATCAGGTCATATTCGACGTCACAGACGATACCGGCCGGATAATCAGGACCATCGAGCTGACCGGTGCGGATATCCGGAAAAAAGGGCTGGGCAAGGATGTGACCAACAAATACCTGAACGGTCTTCCCGGAATCCAGAAAGAGGGATGTGACGGGATCATCACCCGGGCACGGTTCATCCTGTACCCCACGTTCTCTTTCAAAAAAACCTGCTGTATCGAATTTTTCGGCAATGACATGACCGAGGCCGGGCAGGTGATCACCGGCATATCCCACACATTTGCCAACGCCGACCCGGCAGTCATGGCTTTGGAACATTTTGACGAAGCCTATATCAAGGCCATTGACTATAAAACCAAAAACGGGGCCGGGTCCCGGCTCAAAGCCGTGCTGCTGGTGGATCTGGTATCCAATGATCCGTACCGGCTGGCCGCGGGAACAGACACCCTGGCGGCCATTCTGGAACCGTTTGAAAAAACCGGCCTGACCATTGCAGAAACCGATGAGCAGGCACAGCGCTTCTGGGAAGACCGCAAGCGGCTGGGGGCCATTGCGGCCCATACCAATGCGTTCAAGCTCAATGAGGACATTGTGCTGCCTCTCGCTTCTCTGGCGGATTTTGTCAAGTTCGTGGACACGATCAATCTGGCAGAAAAAGCGGTCAATCAGGCCCGGATCATAGACGATCTGGTGGCGTACCTGGACCGGGCCGTTCCCCTGGCAGATCCCCAGTGGCTGGGCAAAAAGGTGGCCCAGGCCAAAGACCTGGCCTGGGCCACGAAAAAAAAACTGGCCATTGCCTCCAGGGATGCCCTGGAAGCGGGGATCCATGCCAAAAACTTCCACAAAAGCATCATAGACAGCCTGCGGGGCTACAGCCTGATTCTGGACAACCTGGAGACCATCTATCACACCACCCGGGACCGGCTGATCGTGGTGGCGACCCATATGCATGCCGGAGACGGCAATGTCCATGTGAACATCCCGGTGCTGTCCAATGACCGGGAAATGATGGAACGGGCCGCCATGACCGCGGACCGGGTCATGGAAAAAGCCATGGAACTGCACGGGGTGGTGTCCGGGGAACACGGCATCGGAATCACCAAGTTCAAATACCTGTCCGTGGCATCGGTTCAGGCATTTGAACAATACCGGAACCAGGTGGATCCGGACCGGATCATGAATCCGGGCAAACTGTGTGAACCCGACATCCTGAACAAGGTGTTCACCCCTTCTTTCAATCTGTTGAAACTGGAGGCAAAGATCCTGAAACACGGATCGCTGTCCGACCTGGCCTTTAATATGTGTCCGGTGTTTTTTCCGGACAAAAACATGTTTTTTCATCCCCGGAACCGGAATCTGGCTTTGGGATCGCTTATCGAGGCCCTTTTGTACATCACCCAGCGAACCCGGTCCACCGGGTTCCAGATCCTGAAAAACCTGGAGGAGATCGCAGATCACTGCACCATCTGCCACCAGTGCCTGACCCGGTGCCCGGTGAATATCGACTCGGGCAACATTACCATTGAATCCCGGGAAATTCTGAAAACCATGCGGTTCAAACACACCCCGCTGTCCACCCGGACCACCCTGGGATATCTGGCGGACAAACGGCCCCTGGCCAACCGCTTGGCCAGGCCCTGGCTGCTGGGGGCAGGCACGCTGGTTCAGCGCGTCAGCGCCGGTCTCCTGTCGCCGGTGGCCGGG
>JAABTO010000179.1 GCA_011389835.1 Desulfotignum sp.
ACCCCGCACTGGATACACAGGGACTGGTCGATGACATGCACCTCTTTCTTTTCCCCTGAAATCGCTTTGACCGGGCAATGCTTGGCACACAGGCCGCACCCTTTGCACTTGTCTTCATTGATGACAAAAGAGATCAACTCTTTGCACACCTTTGCCGGGCACCGTTTTTCAAAGATGTGGGCGTCAAATTCCTCTTTAAAATACCGCAGCGTGGTCAAAACCGGGTTGGCGGCAGTCTGGCCAAGTCCGCAGATGGAACCGGCATGGATGGCATGGCTCAGTTCATACAGCAGGTCCGTGTCTTCTTTTCTTCCCCGGCCGGAACAGATGTCCTCCAGGATTTCCAGCAGCTGTTTGGTGCCCAGCCGGCAGGGAACGCATTGACCGCAGGATTCGTCAACCGTGAAATCCAGAAAATACCGGGCCACATCCACCATGCAGGTCCGTTCATCCATGATGACCATGCCGCCGGAACCCATGATGGCACCGGCTTCATCCAGAGAGTCAAAATCAATGGGAAGATCCAGCAGAGATTCAGGCAGGCATCCGCCCGAAGGACCGCCGGTCTGGACCGCTTTGAATTTGTGGCCGTCCGGGATGCCGCCGCCCAGGTCAAAGATGATTTTCCGGAAGGTCGTCCCCATGGGAACCTCGATCAACCCGCTGTTGGTGATGTTGCCGGTCAGGGCGAATACGGCTGTGCCTGAACTGGATTCCGTGCCGATGGCCTTGAACCAGTCCGCTCCTTTTCGAATGATATCAGGGACATAGGCAAAAGATTTCACATTGTTGAGGATGGTGGGTTTGTCCCACAGGCCGATTTCCGTGGTTCTGGGTCTGGGGGCCACCCGGGGCATGCCCCGTTTGCCTTCAATGGAAAGGGTGAGCGCGGTGGATTCACCGCAAACAAATGCGCCGGCCCCCTGGAAGATCTTCAGATCGAAATTGAATCCGGTACCCATGATGTTATCACCCAGCAGCTGGTATTTTTTGGCCTGATCGATGGCTTTGAACAGGCGCTGGACCGCCAGAGGGTATTCCGCCCGGACATAGATATATCCATAGTTGGCACCGACGCTGTAACCGGCGATGGTCATGCCCTCGATGACCGCAAACGGGTCTCCTTCCAGCACGGACCGGTCCATGAAAGCCCCCGGATCTCCTTCGTCTCCATTGCATACGATATATTTGGGACTTCCGGTGGCCTGAAGGCAGCCCTGCCATTTTCTGCCGGCGGGAAATCCGGCGCCGCCCCGTCCCCGCAGACCGGACTGGGTGACAATATCGATGACTTCTTGCTGGGTCATGCCGTCAAGTATCCGGGCCAGGGCCTGATACCCTTCCACCGCAAAGTACTCGCGGATATCTTCCGGATTGATGACCCCGCATTTTCCAAGGACGATCCGCTGCTGACCACTGTAGAAAGGCACATCATGTTCGGTGACGGGCCGGGTACCGTCCGGGTTCTGATATAGCAGCCGCTCCACCACTGAGTTCTGGTCAAGGGTCGCCGTGACGATCTCTTCCACATCCGAGACCTTCACCTTGGTATAAAATGTTTCATTGGGTTCCACCCGGACCAGAGGACCCATCTGGCAGAAACCATGGCAGCCGCCGATGCCGACGCCGGCATCACTTTCCTGGCCTTCATAGAGCAGCTCCACGTCCACGGAGATGCCTTTTTCTTCGATCAGCCGCTTGAACTCTTTGTATACATCCATGGAACCGCCGGCTACGCAGCCGGTGCCTGCACAAACAAGAAAGCGGATTTTCTGACGGGCCAGGGCCGCCTGGCATTTTTCTTTTATCTCATTCATCTGAGATGGTGATGTGATCTTTACCAAATCAATCCTCCTTCTTGTTCTCTTTGAAGTACTTGAATATTTTTTCCATTTTTGCAGAATCCACCTGCCCATGAACATCTTCGTCAACTACCACCACCGGGGCCAGTGCACAGGATCCGACACAGGCCACAGTTTCCAGACTGTGTTCATAGTCCTCGGAAGTTTCCCCGCAGGAAATGCCGAGTTCCCGTTCAAAAGTGTCCATGATTCTGGCGGCACCTTTGACGTGACAGGCTGTTCCTGCACAGATCTTGGTCTGATGTCTGCCGCGTCTGGTGAAATAGAATTGCGCATAAAACGTGGCAACCGCATAGACCCGGCTTTGAGGCAATCCGGTTGTTCTGGCGATTTCCTGCATGGCTTCTGACGGCAGGTATCCCAGCTCTTCCTGTACTTTCTGCAGTATCGGGATAAGGGCATCCCGCTTTCCTTCATAGGGTGAAAGTATCTCACTCAAACGCTCTTCCATTCTGTTTTCCTCCTTACCTTGTCTGTGTGCTGCGAGTGGATTTATATTTATACAGATTCAGGGTATACAATATTTGCCGGGAAATATAAAGTCTGATTGTGAAAATATCAGTTCCAATCCCCAAATTCCCATGGCGCAACCGTTTTAAAACAAACGATCTAGGTTATGCGGACATATTGACAAGAGAAAACTTTTGAGTTTGAAACCGGACGGCGGGAGTTGATGACATTGCCTGCCCAGCTGGCACCCCAAATAATCAGACACAGAGATCCCAGGGGTTTTTAAAATATGCGAAAACTATTCTGTTGTTTCTGTTTGACTTTCTATTTGCGATTGCAGCGTTGCAGCCTGGTCTTGTGCTTCGGATAGTTGTTGTGGCGTTAACATCTTGGCGACCACGTCTCTGTTATTGGTTCCCTTTCCTTGTGCCGCTGCTAAACTGGACCAGACATAGGCGAGTTTGAGATCCTGGGTAACACCCTGGCCTTCGGCATACATGAACCCAAGGTTATGTTGCGCATCCGCATAGCCCTGTTCCGCAGCCTTTTTATACCAGTACGCGGCCTTTTTGTAGTCTTGAGGAACATCATCTTCATACCCTTTTGCATAAATCTCACCGAGTTTATACTGAGCCGCAGCATCCCCCTGTTCGGCCATTTTTACAACATCCTCAAATTGACCACAAAAAGCAGAAGTGGCAGTGAACAGAACAATCAACATGATCGGCAGAATCTTTTTCATTTTTCTCTCCTTTTGAAGATATAATCTTCTTCATATGACAACAGGGATAAAAAAGCAAGTGAATCTTCTGAAAAAAATGATTCTATGTAATGTGCGGTATATTTATCCATGACCCTGGGCATGTGTGGCAAGGCGTTGTCCGCAATTTATTTTGAATCTTTTGTTTTGATTGGTGCCGGAGGCGAGACTCGAACTCGCAAGGGCATGAAGCCCGGAGGATTTTGAGTCCTCTGCGTCTACCAATTCCACCACTCCGGCATGACCGTCTTTAAATAATGAAAAACCGCTGATTTGTCAATAAATTTTAAATCAGTTCCAGGAAAATGGAAAAATTTTATGGGCAGACGTTCTCATGGTGTCAGCACCTGGTGGATGGTACTGGATGGGATTCTCCCTTCCCGAAACACCTGGAAAGGATTACAGGTGATGTCCAGGACGGTGGAGCCGCTGCCGCCCTGGAGAGGGCCGGCATCGAGCACCAGGTCCACGGCCTGGATCAATTCATGGGGCAGGGCCTGGATACCGCTGCAACCCGGGGTGCCGGACAGGTTGGCACTGGTGCCGGTGACGGGACGTCCGGCGGCCTTGACCAGTGCCCGGGCCACGGGATGGGCGGGTATCCGGATACCGATTTTGCCGGTGCCCGCGGTCAGCAGATCACTGACATCAGGCTTGGCTTCAAAGACCAGGGTCAGGCTGCCGGGCCAGAAAGCCTGCATCAGTTTTTGTGCCGCATCCGGAATGTGCGCCACCAGGTTCTCCAGGTCGGTTTGGGAGTGAATCAGGACCAGAAGCGGGTTGGTTTCTGCTCTTTTTTTGATGTGGAATATTTTTTTTATGGCTGCCGGATCGCGGGCATCGGCGGCCAGGCCGTACAGGCACTGGGTGGGAAAGACCACCACCCCTTGATTTTTGATGACTTTTGCGGCCCTGTGGATGGTGTCGGGTGACGGGTGATCCGGATGGACCCGGATCACCCCCAACGGTTTCTTCAGCCGGATTTCAGGCAAAGGATGCCGCCTTTTTTTGTACCTTGGCAGCCATGTCCTTTTTGAACGCCACCAGTTTTTCCCCCACTGCCGGATCAGACAGACCGATGATCTGGGCCGCGAAGATGCCGGCATTATGAGCCCCGGATTTGCCGATGGCCATGGTGGATACGGGAATGCCCGGCGGCATCTGTACAGTGGCCAGCAGCGCATCCAGTCCCTGAAGGGCCGAGGAATCAATGGGCACCCCCAGCACCGGCAAAGTCGTGTGGGCCGCAATCACACCGGCCAGGTGGGCCGCATGCCCGGCCCCGCAGATCAGCACCTGGATGCCGTCTTCTTTGGCTTTGGAAGCCAGCCGCGCCGCCTGGTCCGGGGTCCGGTGGGCCGATGCCACGGTTACGTAATAGGGGATGTCAAACTGTTTCAGGATCGCCAGTGCTTTTGCCATGACCGGAAAATCGGAATCCGATCCCATGATCACGCCGACTCTGGGCGGAACGGCAAGGCGCTTCACCGCCTTGGCCCCGATGTCCTTGCGATAGAAATGACCGGAGAACGAGATCTTTGCACACGCTTCATAGGCAGTGTCAATGGCCTGCTGCACCGTATCTCCCAGACTGGTGACCCCCAGGACACGGCCGCCGGAGGTGGCCACCTGATCCCCTTTCATCGCGGTGCCGGCATGAAACACCATGGTGTCTTTCACCTCACCGGCCGCAGTAAGCCCTTGGATGGCATGGCCTTTCTCGTAAGCACCCGGATATCCGCCGGAAGCCACCACCACGCACACCGCTGCCCGGGGATCGATCTGGACGGTGTGCTGGTGCAGGGTGCCGTTGCAGCAGGCTTCCATCAAAGGTACAATGTCATTTTTCAGGCGCATGAGAATGGGCTGGGCTTCCGGGTCCCCCAGACGGGTGTTGAACTCCAGAACCTTGATTTTGTCCTTGTCCACCATGAGTCCGGCATACAGCACGCCTTTGAACGGGGTGCCATCCTTGGCCATTCCCTGGACCGCCGGGATCATCACCTCGTTCATGGCTTTTGTGCGCAGCATGTGATCCAGGACCGGGGCCGGGGAATAGGCCCCCATGCCGCCGGTGTTCAGGCCCTCGTCATTGTCCAGAGCCCGTTTGTGGTCCTGGGATTCCGGCAGAGGCAGCACGGTCTTGCCGTCGGTAAATGCGATGAACGAGGCTTCCTCCCCCTGCAGACATTCTTCCACCACCACGGTGGCACCGGCATCCCCGAACTGTTTTTCCATGATCATGTCGTCAATGGCCTGGTCCGCTTCCTCCAGAGACCCGCAGATGATCACGCCCTTTCCGGCGGCCAGGCCGTCTGCCTTGACCACGCAGGGGGCCCCCAGAAACCGCGCATAGGCCTTGGCTTTGGAAGGGTCGGTGAACGCTTTTCCCCTGGCGCAGGGGATGTTGTACTTGTTCATGTGATTTTTGGAAAACACCTTGCTGCCTTCGAGCTGGGCCGCTGCTTTGCTGGGGCCGAACACGGCCAGGCCCCGTTCATCGAAGAGATCGGCAATTCCTTTGACCAGGGGGCCTTCCGGTCCCACCACGGTCAGATCGATCTCATTGTCCCGGGCAAAATCTGCCAGGGCCTGGATATCTTCGGCATCAATGGGAACCGGTTCCGCCAAATCCCGGGTCCCGGCATTGCCGGGGGCGCAGTAGATTTTTTCAACCATGGGGCTCTGGCTGATTTTCCATACCAGGGTGTGCTCGCGGCCGCCGCCGCCGACTACAAGAATTCTCATTGATCTCTCCTTTTGGTTTTATTTGTATGTTCGTCAATGGCCAGTTGAATCAGTGTGTCCAGCAGTCGGGAAAACGAATATCCGGCGGCTGCCGCCGACTGTGGGTACAGACTGGTGGCGGTCATGCCGGGAATGGTGTTGGTTTCCAGGACAAACAGATCATTGCCGGCAAGGATCATGTCTGTGCGGGAATAGCCTTTGAGGAAAAGAGCCTGATGGGCCCTGACCGCCAGGTCCTGAACTTTTCGGGTGGTCTGTTCATCAATGCGTGCCGGGCAGATCTCTTCGGTCTCGCCGGCCACATATTTGGCATTGAAATCAAAATATTCATGGCCCTGGCCGGGAATGATTTCAATCACCGGCAGGGCTTCAAGGCTTTCATTGCCCAGAACGCCACAGGTCAGCTCGATCCCCTTGACATACGCTTCCACAATCAGGGTGTCATCATGGGCAAACCCGTCCTGAATGGCCTGATCCATATCTGATGCGGTTTTGACGATGGTCATGCCCACGCTGGATCCGGCGCAGACGGGCTTCACCACCAGAGGCAGGCCCAGTTTTCGGACCAGCCGGGGAATGTCCGCATCGTCAGCACCAGTCAGGGAGCAGAAATCCGGGGTAGGGATATCCGCTTGCCGGTACAGGCGTTTGGACAACAGCTTGTTCATGGCCACGGCCGATCCCAGGACCCCGGCCCCCTGGTAGGGGATATCCAGCAGATCCAGCAGTCCCTGGACCGTGCCGTCCTCTCCGTAAGGCCCGTGGAGGATGATCAGGGCCGCATCGATGTCAGGGGCATCCATGACCAGCTGCGTAAGATCGGTTTTAGGGTCATAGCGCACGATGTCGTATTTATGCTTGTCAAGGGCATCAAATACCTGATTGCCGCTGTTCAGCGACACCGATCGTTCCGAAGAGATGCCGCCGGCCAGAAGGGCGAGCCTGATTTTTTTCATATGCATTTCCTTATCCCTGGATGATGGATTGTCTTGCCTTGTCAAATTCCTCTTTGGTGATCAGGTCTTTTTCATATAATGCATTCAACTGATTCATTTTTCGTTCCACCCGG